>JASHTD010000427.1 GCA_030040725.1 Candidatus Sulfotelmatobacter sp.
AGTTCTGGAAGAGCGATGTGGCGCATGGAGAAGACCGCCGCTGGCCTAATCGCTGTTCGGTCCTAGTACTTTTCTATTATTTCCTCGCCTTACTGATCTGAGTAGGTTGCTAATCGGGTAGCTTGGCTTAAAACGCATTTCCAGTCACTGTGGGACTGGTTTCCAAGCGGCAAGCATGGGGTTTCAAACAGAACATCTGCGACGCGGTATTGCCTCCGGCCAGATATTAAAGTTGCTGATCCTGTTCCTGGCGATCTCTGCCGCGTACCTCTACGCATCTCCGCAGCCCACCGTTTTTTACGCCGGAGTTGTTTTACTGCATGCCCTTTCCGGCGTAGTCGCTGCGATTTTGCTGATCCCGCTGCTTGCGCGTCTGATCCGTAAGGGAACTTTTCCCGAGCGAGCAGGTTGGCTTCTGATTGCCGCTGGAGCGATAGTCGGAGTCATCCTCATCAAGATTGGAACACCCCGCAGTGAATGGAGCTGGCTTTACCTGCACATCGTAATCTCGCTGGCCGGACTCGGCTTCCTTCTTTCGAGTCTACTCGGGCATCGCGGATGGCTGAGTTCTAATGCCGCGACAATCATGCTGCGTACGACCGCGTGTCTTCTGGCCATTGGTGTTGTCGGCTACGGCGCGCAATATTTCCGCCAGCGTTGGCAAACCCGCAACCGCATCGAAAACCCACTTATGCCTCCGGCAAGCATGAACGGCGAGGGCGACGGTCCCAGTGGTTCCTTTTTCCCGAGTTCGGCGCAGGTTTATGGCAATCAGAAAATTCCCAGCAAGTTTTTCATGGAGTCCACCTCCTGTAAGCGCTGTCACCAGGATATCTACAACCAGTGGTTCAGCTCGGCCCATCATTTTTCTTCGTTCAACAATCAGTGGTACCGCAAATCAATCGAGTACATGCAGGATACTGTTGGCACACGGCCTTCGAAATGGTGCGGCGGGTGCCATGATCCTGCGGTGCTTTACAGCGGGCTGATGGAGACGCCGATTAAGCAGATCGTCCACCGGCCGGAAGCGCAAGCTGGCTTAGGATGCATGATGTGCCATTCGATTGCCCGCGTGAAAAGCACAATGGGGCAGGCAGATTTTTATCTGGAATATCCCAAGCTGCATGAACTTGCTGCCGACCAGAACCCGATCATCCGCACGCTTCACGATTTCCTGGTGCAATTGAACCCCGAGCCACACCGGCGCGTATTTCTCAAGCCGTTCATGCGCACTCAAACACCGGAGTTCTGCTCCGCCTGCCACAAGGTGCACCAGGATGTGCCGGTTGACCACTATCGCTGGGTGCGCGGCTTCAATGAATATGACAACTGGCAGGCCAGCGGAGTTTCGGGGCAGGGTGCACGCTCGTTCTACTACCCGCCGAAACCGATGCAGTGCCCCGACTGCCATATGCCCAAAGAGCGCTCCAAGGACGCGGGCAACGTCAATGGTTTCGTGCATTCTCATCGTTTTCCCGGTGCCAACACCGCCCTGCCCACTGCCAATGAAGATGCCACTCAACTGAAGCTCACCGAGGATTTCCTGAAGGACGGTGCCCTCAGCGTCGATATTTTTGCGTTGTCTCCTGCCCAGGCTCCGCTGAAGGGTGGCGCTGCCAGCCAATCGCAACTGGCAACAACTTTCGCAGTAGGCGAAGAAGCGGAAACCAAAATAACTCCAATGTCTGACGAGCAACTTGCTCCCGTCACCGCGCCTTTAAATCTTGTGCAACCCGCGCTGCGCCGGGGCGATACGGTGCGCGTCGACGTAGTGGTGCGCACCAAGACGGTCGGGCATTTTTTCCCGGGCGGAACCGTTGATGCCTATGACACCTGGCTGGAACTCAAGGGTACTGACGATAAGGGTCAGGTTATTTTCTGGAGCGGCATGGTCGAAGACAACGGTCACGGGCCGGTTGAAAAGGGCGCGCACTTCTACCGGTCTTTGCAGATCGATGCGCACGGCAATCCCATCAACAAGCGTAATACGTGGTCCACGCGCGCGGTCGTATATGTGCGACTGATTCCTCCTGGCGCGGCCGACACGGTGCACTATCGTGTGTCCGTTCCTGAAAACGCCGGCAACAAGGTCACGCTTCACGCGCGCCTTTGCTATCGGAAATTCTCGTGGTGGAATACGCAGTTCTCTTTTGCTGGCCAGCCTGATGAGGGTTCAGGCCACGCAGTGACTGCGGATTACGATGACCGCCCGTTTGTGTTTACTAAATCGCTCAAAGGTGTTTCGGCCAAAGAAGAAAAGATTCCGGACCTGCCGATCGTTGCGCTGGCGGAGGACGAAGTTACGCTTCCCGTGGTTGCTCACAATGCGCCCTTTCCACCGCCAAAGACGATCGCACTAAAAAAACAATGGCAGCGCTGGAACGACTACGGAATCGGCCTATTCCTGCAGGGAGATCTCAAAGCCGCGGCTGCGGCTTTTCAGAAAGTTACCGAGGCCGATCCAAATAATCCCGATGGCTGGGTAAACATCGGCCGTTGCGCGGTGCAGGAAGGCGACATGGAACGGGCGCGGTTTGTGCTCGAAAAAGCGTTGTCGTTGTCGCCGAATCTCGCGAGAGCGAATTACTTTTATGCGCGGGTTCTCCGGGCGGATGGGAATTACGACGGCGCGGCTGCGCGCTTGCGGCTGGTTCTCGCCCAGTATCCGCGCGACCGGGTCGTACGGAATGATCTGGGACGAATTCTGTTCTTGCAGCGGAAGTACGTCGAAGCAGTGAAAACCCTGCAGTCGGTTCTTGCGATTGACCCGGAAGATCTAGAGGCGCACTACAACTTAATGTTGTGTTACAACGGGCTGGGCGACGAAAAACTTGCAAAAGAACATGAGGAGCGCTATCTGAGGTTCAAGGCCGACGAATCTTCGCAGGCTATCACCGGTCCCTATCGAGAACTGCATCCGGAAGACAACAATGAACGTCAGGCGATCCATGAGCATGTCTCGGTGCCGCTGGCCGCGCTGAACTCGAAGCCTGCAAAAGCCATCGCCGCAATCGCTTCCACGGTGGGAGGCTCGGGCCGGTGACGAGAAAAAAACCATTCACCACAGAGTCTCAGCGACGGAGAGTAACCCGCTTTTTCCCCTTGGTACTTCTCTGTGCATCTATGCCTCTCTGGCTGACCCTCTTATCGCAAGCGCAACAAATCCATTTCGTCGATATCACCGCCAAGGCCGGCATTAAATTCACCCACAACAACGGCGCGTTCGGCAAGAAGTGGTTGCCGGAAACCATGGGCCCAGGCTGTGCTTTCATTGATTACGACAATGACGGCTATCCCGACGTTCTTCTCATCAACGGGGACGATTTTCCCGGGCATCACCATCTCGGAGCAACGACTCCCAAGCTCTACCACAACAATGGGAACGGAACCTTTACTGACGTGACTGAGAAGGCGGGGCTAGCCATTCCGATGTTCGGGCTTGGAGTCGCGATCGGCGATTATGATAACGACGGCTATGATGACATTTTCATTTCCGCGTTAGGGCAGAGTCACCTCTTTCACAACAACGGAAACGGAACATTTACCGACGTCACAAAAGCCGCCGGCCTGTGGGGACCGAACGAGTTTTCAACCAGTGCCGCATGGATGGACTACGACCGCGATGGCAAACTCGATCTCGTGGTCGCAAACTACGTGCAATGGACCGAGCAGACTGATCTTTTCTGCACGCTTGACGGCACGCACAAATCGTATTGCACGCCGGAATCGTACAAGGGAACTTCGGTGCGTTTGTGGCATAACCTCGGCGATGGAAAATTTGAAGACGAAACCAAGAAGGCTGGATTGGGCGATCCGACCTCGAAGAGTCTGGGCCTCACTATTCTCGATTACAACGGCGATGGCTGGCCCGACATTCTGATCGCTAACGATACGCAGCCCAACAAACTTTACGTAAACAAGAAAGATGGAACGTTTGAAGAGCGCGGCGTTCCGGCGGGCATTGGATTCAGTGAAGATGGAGTCGCCCGCGCCGGCATGGGCGTGGACGCTGCCGATTATGACCGCAGCGGGCACCCGAGCGTGATCATCACCAACTTTGCCAACCAGATGCTTTCGCTTTATCACAATGAAGGAAA
>JASHTD010000428.1 GCA_030040725.1 Candidatus Sulfotelmatobacter sp.
GAGTCGGCTCCGGTTTGGATCCCAACACCGACGTTGGGCCGATGATCCACGAAAAGCAATTGCGGATCGTAGAGTCTCACGTCGAAGATGCCGCAGCCCACGGTGCCAAAATTCTCACCGGAGGGTGCCGGCTAGCGCAATTCGGGAGAAATTTTTACGCGCCCACCGTACTTGCCGACGCGACCCAGGAGATGCGCATCATGCGCGAAGAGACGTTTGGTCCCGTCCTGCCCGTGACGTCGTTCGATAGCGATCAAGAAGCAGTGCGTTTGGCTAACGACTCGGAGTACGGCCTTTCGGCGAGTGTGTGGACGCGTGATCAAGCGCGCGGTGAGCGGTTGGCAAGGCGCATTCAGGCCGGTACCGTAATGGTGAACGATCTGGTTTCGTGCTTCGGTATCAGCGAAGCGCCGCATGGCGGAGTCAAGCATAGCGGCACGGGCCGCACGCATGGCCGTTTCGGACTTGAAGAAATGGTGCGCGTGAAGTATGTCGACACAGATCGCATGCCGGGAATGAAGAAACTCTGGTGGTACAAATACGGCGGGAGTTTTGCTCGGCAGATGGAAGGCTTTATGGAATTCCAATTCGCCAGCAGTTTGCGGAAACGGTTGCACGGAGCGTTGCGCGTGGCGGGCGTGGTAAAGAATAAAAAGCTCTGAGGCGCATCTGCCGGCAGCGGCGAAAAATCAAAAACACAACAGAAACGGAAGGTGTGTTATGCACGAGGCTTCCTACGTTGGTTCCAGCCGCGATCTGCTGCGTCACTCGCTGGCCACGATTGCTTATCGCGGGGGCAAAGCGATTCGCAACGCAAGCAGTGATTTTTCGTCCTTCGATAGTGGAGAGGGCGTTCGGCCGCCGGATAAAATCCTGGCGCATATCGGCGATCTGATGGAGTGGGCGCTCTCCATGGCGATGGGAAAGCCCACATGGCACAACTCGAAGCCGCTGGAGTGGAATGAAGAAGTGAATCGCTTTTTTGCAACCCTGAAAAAGTTTGACGATTATCTGGCTTCGAGCCAACCGCTCCAGGCTTCGCCGGAGCGCCTTTTGCAAGGGCCGATTGCCGACGTGCTCACCCACGTTGGCCAGATCGCTATGCTGAGGCGCATGGCTGGCGAACCGCTGAAGGGCGAAAGTTATTACGACGCCGACATCGTTACTGGCCGCGTCGGAACCGATCAGGCGAAGCCGAAACAGGAGTTTTAGTCGAACCGGCGGATCGGTATTTGGCATTCGGGTTACAATGGCGCTCGTAGAGCCGAATTCGGCGGCCTTGCGCCGCAGAATCGAGGCCTGAGAATCGAGGCCTCAGAACCGAGGAAAGATCATTGGCGACTGGCGAACCCATGGCGGCAAATCCGCAAATTCCTGCCCAGCTTCCGCATCATAAAGTCAAGGTCAAAAAGGCCGGACAGCGCGCCTGCAACGAAAAAGATGAGAAAGGCAAGTATTGCGGTGGGCATTTGAAACGCTGGTTCTATGCCGTCGATGTCGTCGAGCGCGAGTGCGGCGACATCGAAAAGGCCTGGGGATCGGATGCCGAGGTCTATCGTTGTGAGAATTGTCGCGCTCTTTATTTGCCGAATCCTGAGGACCCGAAAGTGAACGTTGCGGGCGAGGGCATCAAATCGGTTTTCGGACTGACCTTGCCGCCGAAGGAGAAGTGAGCCAGGAGTTTGGGCGCGAGCGTGAAGCGGCGGGATGTTCTGCCTCTGGGATTTCGAACAAGGGATTGTCTTGTCGCCAACTTGTTTGGTCCGCAGTTCGCCGCTCAGTTGGTAGCTCGCAGCTTTTTCCATGAACACCTCCGAACTCATTTACGACTGGAATAAAAACTATCCTCCGGGGCTGAAACCGGCGGGGCCGGTGCTCCTCAACGATGAGAGCCTGCGTGACGGATTGCAGTCGCCGTCGGTGCGCGATCCTTCCATTCCCGAGAAGGTTGAAATTCTTCATTTCATGGAAGCGCTGGGCATCAACTCGCTCGATCTCGGGTTGCCCGGCGCGGGTGCGCGTGCGGTCGAGCATGTGACCGCGTTGGCCCGCGAAATCGCCGCACACAAGATGAAGATTCGCGCCAACTGCGCGGCGCGTACGCATGAGAACGACATTCGGCCGATTGCCGAGATCGTGCAGAAAACCGGCTTGCCGATCGAAGCGGCCACATTTATCGGTTCCAGCCCGATTCGACGATTTACCGAAGGGTGGACCGGCGATTTTCTTCTGCAGACCACCGAGAAGGCCGTCAAGTACGCGGTTTCGCTTGGGCTCGATGTGATGTACGTCACGGAAGATACCAGCCGCTGTGATCCCGAAACCGTGAAGCGGCTGTACACCACCGCGATTAATTGCGGCGTGCGAGCTATCGTCGTTTGCGATACCGCCGGGCACGCCACGCCCATGGGAGCGCTCGCCCTGGTGCGGTTCGTGATGGAAGAGGTCGTCAGGCCTTCCGGTGAGAAGATTCGTGTCGATTGGCACGGCCACAGCGATCGGGGCCTTGCAATCGCCAATTCGATGGCCGCCGTCATCGCGGGTGCGAACTGCGTTCACGGGTGCGCCGTTGGTCTGGGTGAGCGCGTGGGCAATACGCAGATCGATCAGATGCTGGTAAATCTTAAGCTGATGGGCGTTGCTCCGTGGAATGAGCAAGACCTCACGCGGCTCAAACAGTATTGTCAGGCTGTGTCCAGGGCTACGGGCGTACCGATTCCGGCGAATTATCCTGTGGTCGGCGACGATGCGTTTCGCACGGCTACCGGAGTTCACGCGGCGGCGATCATCAAGGCATACCACAAGAACGATGTGGCGCTCGCCAACACGGTGTACTCCGGCGTACCTTCGCATGTGTTCGGGCTGGAGCAGATCATCGATATCGGCCCCATGAGCGGAAAATCGAATGTGCTGTTCTGGCTGGAACGGCGGGGTATTCCGGCGAGCGAGGAATTGGTAGAGCGTATTTATCAGCGCGCTAAGTCGAGCGATCATACGCTGAGCGATGCCGAAATTGTTGAGTGCCTGCCCGCGACCATGAAGCCGAATTAATGGCGTCTGAGTCCGAAGAACCCATGGCGGAGATCGACTCCAAGCTTCTGAAGCACGCAATTCTCGGTGCGGGTGGTGTAGGCGGATTGGTGGGCGCTTGCCTCTCCCATGCTGGGGCTTCGGTTACCCTTGTCGTTCGGCCCGAAGCTCTTTCGCAATATCCTAGGCAACTGCATCTTGAGAGTCCTTTCGGCAACTTTAGGGCGGAGGTTGCGGTCGCTGCCGAAGTTCCACCGGCCGACATCCTTTGGCTCACGGTAAAAGCCACCCAGCTAAACTCCGCTCTCGCGTCGATTACAAATCCGGACGCAGTACGCGCGATCATTCCATTGCTCAACGGCATTGATCATGTCGTGTTGCTGCGCGCCAAGTACGGAAAGGACCGCGTAATTCCGGGCACGTTTGCCGGCGAAACCGAGCGAGTGAGTCCGGGATACATTGTTCATCGCACTCCCTTTGCGCGGCTGAATGCTTTATCTTCGGGAAAGGATTTGCTTGGCGGCACGTTTGATGAGCTTCAGCGAATCGGTTTTGAATGCCGATTCATCGACCAGGAACCCACGCTTATGTGGGGCAAGCTGGTATTTCTCGCGCCATTCGCGCTCAGCACCACGGCAGCCGATAAAACCGTAGGGGAAATTCTTTCCGATCCGCGATTGCGTGCTCTGGCCGAGGCATGCGTTCGTGAGACCTGCGCTGTCGGAGTTGCTGAGGGCGCACGAGTCAGCGCCGAGAAGGTGCTCTCAGGTGTGGCGATGATGCCGGGAAGCATGCGCAGCTCGATGCAGAAAGATGTCGAGCGCGGCAATCCTCCCGAACTCGATGCCATCGCAGGCCCGATTCTTCGCGGCGCGGAAAAATATGGAATCGAGGTTCCGGCGACCAGGGAAATGGTGGGCGCTGTCGAGCGCAGGGCAGGACTGGCCACGAGCCGCATCGCTTAGTCTGACGACGCGACTGAATTCAAGCGGCCGTTTATTCCGCGTGGCCTGGTTTGCGAATCGAGGTTCGTGAGATCGTAATTCCTGAAATCATAATTCCTGAAATCAATGTTCACGCCGAAGCCCATTGGATTTGTGAAGAGCCCGTACAACAGCCCGAGCGAAGTTCCCAAGGGGCTTGGCGCGAAACACACCGCTGAAGGTATCCTGAGCATTTCGCTGGAGTTCGAACTCGGCCTGACGGATGTTGAAGGCTTCTCACATCTGATCGTGCTCTGGGAATTCGACCGCTCCCCCGATTTCGAATTGCTCGGAACGCCGCCTTCTGATAACCGGCCGCATGGGGTGTTCGCCACTCGGTCTCCAAGGCGCCCAAACCCGATCGGTCTCACGGTTGTCGAACTTATTCGACGCGAAGGAAGCGAGTTACACGTTCGCGGCGTTGACATGTTGAATGGAACGCCAATCCTGGATATAAAACCCTACTTATCGAGTATTCCGGAAAATCGCCTGCGTCGAGGTTGGTTGGCCGAGGCTGAGAAAAGGCAAGCCGGTCAACCTTCGTAATCGCTAAGGTCGTTTCTGACGTTGTAAACTAACGCAATAACTCCTATGCCCCCCTCTCCGCCACGCACCGACCTGCCTGAGATTGCGGCTGCTGTGCAGGAGGAAGTCGCAAAGCTGGCTGCGTCACCAGAGGTCCGTTCCGCATTCAACTGGCTGCGCACGCAGGAGCCCCAACTGGCGCAGTGGCAAATGGAGATGGCGCGCATCGCCGCCCCTCCCTTTGGGGAGCCGGCGCGTGCCGCCTGGCTCGCCGACCGCTTTCGTGAAGTCAACCTTGATGATGTTCGCATCGACGACGTGGGCAATGTGTTCGGCGTGCATCCCGGTTTCTTGTCCGGCGCCAGTCAGCGTTTTGTCGCGCTTAGTGCACACATCGATACAGTTTTTCCCGCCAATACACCGTTGAATATCCGCCAGCAGGGCAGCCGCCTGTATGGGCCGGGGGTTTCCGACAACGGCGCCGGCGTAACGGCGATGCTGGCCCTTGCTTCGCTGTTACGCTCGGTGCGAGTCCGGCATGCATTGCCGTTCGTGTTTATCGGGAACGTGGGCGAAGAAGGCGAAGGCGATCTGCGCGGCATGCGCCATATTTTTTCCACGCCGCGCTGGAAGGATTCGATCGCTTACAGCGTTGTGCTCGATGGCGCGGGCGCGGACACGATCGTTGCCGAGGCGCTCGGCAGCCGCCGCTTTGAAGTGATTGTGCGCGGCCCGGGGGGACATTCATGGAGCGATTTCGGCGCGCCGAACCCGATCGTCATCTTGTCGCGCGCGATTGATGCCTTCACGGCGACGCCGGTTCCAGCATCGCCGAAAACCACTTTCAACATCGGCGTGATTCGCGGCGGCAGTTCGGTGAACTCAATTCCTGAGTCGGCGAGCATGAAAGTGGATATTCGCTCGACCTCGATGGCTGAGATGGAGAGGCTGGAGCAGGCATTGCGTCTTGCGCTGAATCGCACCGTGGAAGACGAAACCTTGGCCGCGGAGATGAAATCGTCGGTCCAGAAGCGGCCGGGTGTAAGTTGCGAGGTCGTCGCGATTGGTAATCGTCCGGCAGGCGAGCTCGCAACGGGTTCGCGGATTCTGCACGTGATTCGCGCAGTCGATGCGCAGTTGAATAATGCTGCCCAGGTACAGCGGGCCTCGACCGACGCGAATATTCCGCTGTCGCTGGGACTGGAAGCGATCGCCATCGGCGGCGGCGGTTCGGGCGGCGGCGCGCATACGTTGCAGGAGTGGTTTGACAGCAACGGGCGGGAGTTAGGACTGAAAAGGATTCTGTTGACGCTCCTCGCCCTGGCGGGAGTGGGAGTTGGGGAGTGACCTTCGAATCCGGGGCTAAGACACACCACGGGAACCGACAGTTATTCGCAGGATTCAAGCACCTCGCCTCGCGCCTGGCGGTCTTTGCAATTCTTTGTTCCTGCTGCTTGCACGCGCAGATCTCATCGCCAACAGAGAACGGTTCCCGGCCCAAGGCCGACATCATCTACATTCACGGTAATGTTTACACCGGCATTGCTGATGCCCACTCGCATTTGATTCAACGGGTAGAAGCCTTTGCCGTGCGCGGTGATCGCATTCAAGCAGTGGGCGCCACCGCTGAAATTGAGAAGTTGAAGGGTCCGCGAACTCAGATTGTCGATTTTGGCGGACACTTCGTCATGCCCGGTTTCAACGACGCGCATCTGCACCTTGCGGACGCCGGTCTGCAAAAGTTGAGCGTGAACTTGGTCGGAGTGAAGAACATCCGGGAATTCCGCGAGCGCGTACTGGCGAATGTCGAGAAAGCACGTCCCGGGGAATGGATTCTCGGCGGAGGCTGGGACGAAACGCTCTGGCCGTCAAAAACCTTGCCCAGCCGCAAAGACCTCGATGACATTTCTCGCGGTCATCCGGTGTTTCTCGATCGCGTGGACGGGCATCTAGCCGTGGCAAATTCCCGCGCGCTCGAGTTGGCGGGAGTGACAGACGCTACTCCCGATCCGTTGGGCGGAAAAATCGATCACGACGAAAACGGCCAGCCGACGGGACTTTTGCGGGATGCTGCACAAGGTGCGGTGAGAAAAGTGATTCCTCCACCGACGCGGGAACAGCGGCGGCAGGCGCTGGCAGTTGCCTTGGCCGATCTCGCGGAGCACGGCATCACTTCGGCACAGGATTACTCTCCCGCATGGGAAAATTTTCAGATCTACGAAGATCTCGAAAAAGAAAACGAGCTTACGACGCGCATCTCGGAATGGCTGCCCTTTAATGATTCGATTGAGGAACTGCAGCACAAGCGCGATTCACATCCCCGAACAGACTTGATGTTGCATACCGGCATGCTGAAGGGTTTCATGGATGGTTCTCTCGGTGGCCACACCGCTGCGCTGCTGGAGCCCTATTCGGACGATCCAGGGAATTCGGGTTTGCCTCGCTATGAACCGGGCAAGCTGAATGAAATGGCACGGGAACGTGTGCTGGCAGGGTTTCAACTGGGTTTTCACGCCATTGGAGACAAAGGCGTGCAGATGGCTCTGGATGCCTTCGCGGTCGCTGAAAAGGCCGCCCGCGATCAGAACGTGAAGGCTCCCGATGGCAGCGATGATTTTCGCCTGCGAGTCGAACATGCGCAGATGACAACGCCCGGGCAGATCGAACGTTTTAAGGACCTGAATGTGATTGCCTCGATGCAGCCCAGTCACGTGCTAACAGATATGCGATGGGTCGAAGACCGTATCGGAGTGAAGCGCGCCGCAACTTCCTACGCGTGGGCGAGTTTTATCAATGAAGGAGTGACGCTCGCGTTTGGCACGGATTATCCGGTCGAGCCGGTCACGCCGTTTCGCGGACTCTACGCCGCGGTTACGCGCAAGAGCGAAGACGGCAGGCAGGAATATTTTCCCAAGCAAAAACTCAGCATTGACCAGGCCATTGCGGCTTACACAACCGGCTCAGCCTTTGCGGAATTTGAAGAGAAAGAAAAAGGCAAGGTGCAGCCGGGGATGCTCGCCGACTTCGTGGTTCTCGACCGTGACGTGACTGCGATTCCTCCGCAAGAAATCCTCGGCACAAAGGTTCTGCGCACCGTGGTTGGAGGCAAGACGGTGTACGAAATGAAGTAGAGGGGCGAGCGATCTGACATAGGTGGGCCGAGTCGCGGACTGGGAAGTCAATGCCAGTGGTGCTCGGCAGGCGCCTCCTGCGCTCGCGTATAATACGGAATTTGTAGATATTGGAGGCAAGTCAGCATGGATTCGCAGGATGTTCGGGCGAGTGTGAAGGCGCGACGGTGGACGTATTCATTGAGCATTGTGGCGACCCTTGCCGTCGGCATTTTGATCGGCACGGTCATTTCTTTCGGAGTGAAAGGGAAAGAGGGACAAAAGTCTTCCGATGCGACTCCGCTGACCATCCCTTCGCCGCAGCAGCTTTCCAGCGTGTTTTCGCAGATTGCCAAGCAGCTGGGACCAAGTGTCGTCAACATCAATACAGAAACCACGATCAAGACGCCGCACCGACGGCGGCAAACCCCCGACGATGACCAGGATCAGGACAACGACGGCGGCAATGGCAGCATGGACGACTTTTTTAATCACTTCTTTCGCGGGCCTGGTGGTCAGGGGGAGCAGGGCGGTCCGTTAGGCGGCGGAGGAGATGAAGGCTCGATTCGCGAGCGCTCGCTCGGATCGGGCGTGATCGTCGATCCGAAGGGTTATATCGTGACCAATCGCCACGTGATCGAGAAAGCTGACCGCATCCGCGTGCGCTTACAGGATGATCCTCCCGGTGTTCAGCACGAAGCCCGGGTGATCGGCCAGGATCAGGAAACCGATCTGGCGGTAATTAAGATCGACCTGAACCGGACAGTGCCGGTGGCGAAGATGGGAAATTCCGACAGCATGGAGGTTGGCGACTGGGTTCTGGCGATTGGCAGCCCCTTCGGGCAGGTTGGCACCGTCACCGCGGGAATTATCTCTGCCAAGGGACGGGACATCGTGCCTCAGCGGCAATTCCAGAGCTTCATTCAAACCGATGCTGCCATCAATCCGGGCAATTCCGGAGGGCCGCTGGTCAATATGAACGGCGAAGTGATCGGCATCAATACGGCGATATTGAGCGACACCAATGCCTACGCCGGGGTTGGATTTTCTCTGCCTTCGAACACTGTGGTTCAGGTTTATAACCAGCTCATCGGACCAGAACATCGCGTAGCGCGCGGATCCATCGGCATCATGTTCAACTCGGTGGAAAATCCGGCCATTACGCGCGTTTACGGGAACGGCAGTGGAGTAACGATCTCCGATGTGGTTCCTGGCACTCCCGCGGATCAGGCTGGGCTAAAGGTTGGTGACACGATTACGACCATCGACGGCAAAAAAGTTACCAAGGGATCGATGCTCGTCGACGACATCGCTTCACGCAAACCCGGAACGAAAATCGAACTGGGTTTTGTGCGCAACGGAAAGCAGGAGCAGACCACGGTTACAGTCGCCGATCGTGCCAAATTGTTCGCGACACGATTGAACGAAGATGACAACGGCAACGACGATAGCACGCCCAAGCAGAGCAAGTTCGGCCTCACCGTGCGCAAACTAACGCCGGAAATGGCCGAACGGCTCGACATGCCGGCCGGCAAAGGGGTCATCGTCGAAGACGTAAAGCCAGGTTCGTTCGCCGACGATGTAAACCTGAATCGTGGCGACGTGATTCTGGAAATCAATAAGCAGCCGGTCAACAGTGAGCAGGATCTGGCCCGGATCGAGACCAGCCTCAAGAGCGGTCAGGATGTGGTCTTCCTGGTACGCCCGCGCGGCGCGACGGCGCAGGACGGTACCGTGTTCTTGCCCGGGACACTTCCGTAACCATTGGCAGCCCGGCGAGAACTGGCATTCCATCCTCTGATGGGGGATGATTACAATGCCGGATCTCGCTGGGCATTGCTTTTTGGAGAACACCCTTGCGCAAACCTTCGCGCAAACGGCAGCAACCAAGCCAGATGGCGGCGCTTCTTTGGGTTTGAGGGTTAATGTTGAGACGTAAGCCTGCCAACAGAATTTGCAGCGCGTTGATATGCGGTATACTCTGTCTCGCGCCGCTGCATGCTGATAGTCTGCCGTTGGTTCACGCGCAGGATACAACCGCAACGACGGCCGAGAAATCGACTCGCGCTGTGGATCAACCGTCAGCCAGTGTGAAGAGCAAACCCGCTTCTGCTTCCCGCACCACTGCAAAATCCCATTCCCGCAGGTCGAGGCGCACGAGTTCAAGACGCAAGACGGCACGCGGTCAGCAGAAGATCGATTCACAACGCGCGCAGGAGATCCAGGAAGCGCTGATCAGGGAACATTACCTGAGCCCAAAAGCGGAGGGAACCTGGAACCAGGCCAGCGAAGATGCCATGCGCCGTTATCAGGCCGATCATGGTTGGCAATCGAAAACCGTACCCGATTCCCGCGCTCTTATCAGTCTGGGTCTGGGACCGAGCCACGATCATCTCTTGAATCCCGAGAGCGCCATGACGAGCGATCCGGCTCCGGCGCATGAAACGCAGTCAGGGACCGCGTCTACGCACGCCAAGGCTTTTGGTGCTTCTGCATCGTCTTCTTCGCCTGCCGTCAACTCGCCAACCGACCCCGCGCCGGTCGCGCAGCCTGCCGCTGTTGATCCGCCGAATCCGCAATAACTCAAGAGTTCGCGGCTTTCCAGGAAAAAGTCAGATGCGCGCGATTTGCAAGTCACGTGCGCGTAGGTATAATTTCTTCAATCATCCTTCGCCATTCGACCCAGCTTGATCAGCCGACTCTTGCAAATCCCAAATGAAAGGTCTCGCCAAGTCCGAGAGCCTCGCCACTAGCGGACAATACAGGATTTCGCGCGATGCGCTACAGGTGTTGCCCTAGCCGTGATTGAAAGAGAAACCAACCACCTTTCGGCGAACCTCATCCAACGACGCGATCTTTTTTCTTTCGTCGGATGGTGCGCCATGCTGTCGTCCCGCTGTGTTTATGCTTTGTCGGTTTGCGCCTTGTCCCTGCTGCCGGTGATCGGCTGCCAGGGACTGCGCCCGGTTCCACCACCCAGTCCGACTCCAACTCCAACTCCGACTCCGTCATTTAAGCTGACGGTGACCGCTCCGCCCGCAGGCCAGGGAACCATCACCAGCAGCCCGGCGGGAGTCAATTGTCCGGGCGCGTGTTCGGTCAGTTTCGACAAGGGCACAAAAGTTACGCTGACCGCGAAGCCGGGCGCCAACTATTTTTTTGGCGGCTGGAGCGGCGCATGTTCCGGCCCAAGCTGCACGGTGACAATCACCGCCGCAATGACCGTGATCGCATCCTTCATCGCGGGTGAGGGAGTCAGCGTAGCCTTCGCCGGCAACGGTACCGGAAGCGTGACCAGCACTCCCCCGGGAATTAATTGTCCGACAACATGCTCCGCGATTTTCCAGGATAAGACTGCGGTCACCCTGAGTGAGACTGCAGGAGCGAATTCCTACTTCAGCGGCTGGAGTGGGGCGTGTTCAGGCACCACGACGTGCAGCCTGACCGTCACTGCGGCGGAAAACGTGACGGCGACATTTACCGGCCCGGATGCGTTAACCGTCACCACTTCAGGAAACGGCGCTGGCACAGTCACGAGTTCTCCAGCGGGAATCAGCTGTACGACGGGCTCGACCACAGAATGTTCGGCAACTTTCCCACCCGGTACCCCGGTTACTCTCTCGGAAAGTCCGAACACGAACGACCAGTTTTCCGGATGGACGGGCGCGTGCACTGGCACCGGCTCTTGCAGCGTTACCTTGAGCGCGGCAACGACGGCTGTCACTGCATCCTTCGGCCTGCCCGGCACGCTGCTGAGCCTGAATCACATCATTTTCTTTGCGCAGGAGAATCGCTCGTTCGATCACTATTTCGGTTATATGCGGCAGTACTGGGTGAACAACGGCATTCCTGATCAGTCCTTCGACGGGCTCCCACAATTCAATCAGAACGATGGTATCAGTCCTCCGCCGGGGCCAGCTCCCACCGAGCCGGGCTGCGATCCGGCCGATCCTCCGCCGGCCGCGTGTGTTGCTGACGGCAACGGTACCCCCGTACCCTCGTTTCACATGCAATCGGTATGCACGGAGGAGTTGAGCCCGTTCTGGGATGAAGCTCACATCGATTGGAATAACGATTTTTCGTTTCCAAATACTATTAATTGGCTCTCTAACGGCTTCGTTCAGGCCGGTGCCAACGATGCCCGGCAGTATCCCTTGGGCTCGAACGGTGGCAACCCGGTCAACGACGTGATGGGTTATCGCACCATGGGCTACTTCACTGATGCCGACTTGAATTATTACTACACCATGGCGACTGACTTCGCCACATCCGATCGCTGGTTCGCGCCCATAATGACCCGGACGCAACTGAATCGTGCATACATCTACGCTGCTACATCGCAGGGCCACGTATATCCCCTCAGTCCGACCTCGCCCGCGCCCAACCCGCTCACAGCCAAACCTTTCGTTGAGGCTTTACAGGAGGCGGGAGTTTCTTGGGCCATATATGTCGATACAGCCGGAACAACCTGCGGTGGTGAAACTGGGGATGAGCTTTCCGAGTGTCTACTGGAAGGCTACTCTTACTTAAACGAGTTCACCTACGAAGGTGTCATCTTAGCCAGCGCCGGGCAAAATCCTGATCTGCTGAAGAACATCAGGCCGACATCCCAACTCGCAAGCGATATGCAAAATGACCAGACCTTTCCACAGGTTGTATTAATCGAGCCTGCGTCGAATGTGGGGCTCGACGAGCATCCCTCGGACTCCGACGAATATCCGGAAAATATTCAGGACGGAGCACAGTATGCCGCCAGCATCATCAATTCGTTCATGAGCAGTCCAAGCTGGAAGGATTCGGCGATGATTTTCACCTATGACGAACCGGGAGGGTTCTACGATCACGTGCAGCCCCAGGTCGTGCCCGTGCCAGATAGCTACGCATCTCCGACTGACCTGACCACAGGCGACGCGTGCCTGGGTGCAAATCAAACCTCGGGGGTCTGCAGTTTTGGCATGACTGGTTATCGCGTACCACTGATTGTGATTTCACCCTTTGCGAAGCAAAACTACGTTTCCCACACGGTAAGAGACACCACCGCGTGGCTCAACTTCGTGGAAGAGCGGTTCAATGTTCCTGCGCTTACCGCTCGCGACGCCTATTGGAGTACAACGACTCCCTTGGCAACGATGGATGAATTCTTCGACTTCGTGAACCCGCCGTGGCTTACGCCGCCGACGCCTCCGGCGCAAAATACCGGCGGTACCTGCTCAACAGCAGCGCCGACCCCATAAGGGGGAATCGCCGCTGGCTTCGCACCTGAGCTTCTTTCGTTTCCGGCCTTGGAGCTAACTGATCCGAGGCCGGCCCAACCCTCAAAATCTTCTCACCGATGTGATAATGAACCCGTGAAAACTCTGCGAGTCTTTCGACTCTTTCTTTTTTTGGTCCCCTTATTTTCTGTTCCCGCCTGTCTGGCTGTGACCCGGCATTACTACATCGCCGCCGAAGATGTCATCTGGAACTACGCGCCCAGCGGCATGGATCTGCTGAATGCCGTGCCGATCCGCCAGCCGTGGGTCAAGCTGCAGTGGCCGAAAACCCGCTTCGTCGAATATACCGACGGCACTTTCACCACGAAGAAGCCGCAACCCGACTGGCTGGGAATTTTAGGACCGGTGATTCGCGCAGAAGTGGGCGACGAGATCATCGTCGAATTCCTGAATCGCAGCCGCTTTCCGCATAGCATGCATCCGCACGGCTTGCGCTACGACAAGGACAACGAAGGCTCGGTCTATCTCCCCTTCGGCAAAGGCGACCGCGTCGCGCCGGGAA
>JASHTD010000429.1 GCA_030040725.1 Candidatus Sulfotelmatobacter sp.
AAGCAAGGCTGCGGGTCAGTGGGAGTTTGAAAGCGATGAAAGATTAAGGTCGCGACTAAATTCGAAACGGTGCTGCCAGTAACCTAAACGGCAGGGTGATTGCGAGATAGATAATTTCCAGCACTCCATGGACCGCTACGCCGACGATTCGGAATGGCAGCAAGAGCAGCCAGATGAACGGGTAGACGATGAGCGCAAGAATCGCCAGCGGCCAGCACAGCGCGAACAGAATGCACCACAGAAGAAATGTGAACATGGCGAGACCTCGTTCTTCCTGATGGATGATACGGCGTTTTGTGGCGGAGAAGTTCCATTTCTAGGTTAGGAGGGTGTTGAAGCGTCTTCGCGGGCGAGGGCAACCACGCCACGCAGGTAGGGGTTCTTCGACTCGCGCTCGCATTCGCTCGCGCATCGCTCAGAATGACGCCGAGTTTGCTCTGCTCCCCTGCGCGTCCTCGCGGGTAGGGCATCCGCGCCACGCAGGTAGGGATTCTTCGACTTACGCTCGCTGGTGCTCCGCTTCGCTCAGAATGAAAAAGGCTTTACGCTGCTCCGCTGCCGCTGGCGGAATCGCTCAGAATGACAAGCCCCTCCGCGCCATCCGCTTGTGCGCAGGTTATTCGTAGCGTAGGGCTTCCGCTGGAAGCGTTCGTGCCGCGGACCACGATGGATATAAAGTTGCGATAAACGAAACTCCGATGGCGACAAAGGCAACCAGCACGCCGTCCATCGGCCGCGGGGCGAAGGGAACATAATCGATGGAATAGACTTCGGGCGAGAGCGAAATGATGTGGTAATGGCCGCCCAGGTAAGAAATGGCGTAGCCGATCAACAAACCGATCAGCGTCCCGATCACGCCGATCAACACTCCCTGGGCCATGAAAATGTTTCGCACCTGCGTTTTGCGGACACCCATTGACATGAGCACGGCAATGTCCCTGGTTTTTTCCATCACCATCATGATGAGAGAGATCAGAATGTTTAGTGCAGCGACGAAGACAATCAGTCCGATGGTGATGAAGGTGACAAGCCGCTCCAGTCGCAGCGCGTGAAAGAGAGCTTTGTTCTGCTCCATCCAGTTCGTGGTCATGAAGCCTTTGCCCGCCGCATCTTCAATCTCTCGCGAAACCTGATCCGCTTTGTAAATGTCATCGATTTTGAATTCGATCACGGAGATCAGATCGCCCAGGCCGAAGAGACGTTGCGCATCCGACAGGCGCGTGAAAGCCCACGAGGCGTCGTAGTCGTAAAAACCGGAGTCAAAAATTCCGACTACGAGGAAGCGACTGTATTTCGGGACCATGCCGAAAGGCGTCAGTTCGCCCTGCGGACTGGTGACCAGCACAACGGAGCCGACGCTAGCGCCGAGAGCGTCGGCCATGTCTTTACCCATGACGATCGGCGGCATGGCCGCGACGCGGGCCTGCACCGCGGCGAGATCATCGGGCGATTCGCTTTCATCAGTGCTGGATGCGGCTGCGGGATTATTTTGCTCGCCGCCGTGTGTTGAATTTTGATCGGAGGTCGCAGGTTCTTCCAGCGCAGCGGCTGAGCCTCGTTTAATGGTGCTCAGCAAGTCTCCGATCCTGCGCTCGTCGCGGGGAATAATGCCCTTGAGAACGGCGCCATTGGCCCGGGGGCCGCGAGAAATGAGCACCTGCTCGAAAATCGCGGGGGCGGCGGCAACGACGTGAGGCTGTTTGGAAAGTCGATCGAGCAGCGACGGCCAATTCTTGATGCCGTCATCGGCAATGCGCAGCAGGCTGATGTGCGAAGTGGATCCGATGAGGCGCTCTTGAAGATCCTGACGAAAGCCGTTGTTAATTGCCAGCGCGATGATCAGCGAAGCGACACCTGCGGCAACTCCGGCAATCGAGATGCCGGTGATGATGCCAATGAACGCTTGCCGCCTTTTTGCGCGCAAATAACGGCCCGCGACAAACAATTCGAACCTCATCGCGAGGTCCCTCCCCTTCTGCCGGCGCTGCGCCTTGCATTCAGGGCTCGGGATTTCGGCGCGCGGCTTCGACGCCGCGCAAGCGCCTCAACCTGCCGTTTTTTTGCCCGGCGGTATCGGGTCGCAACGAAGAGTTCAAATTGCATCAGGAGCGTGGTCTCGGTTTCAGCCAAGTCGAATTATAACTAAGCGTCTTCGCGGCTTCGGAAATAAGAGAGAGTTACGTTACGTCGTGCGGCTACTGTGTTTGTGTGGAAGCGGTGCTTTGCGGCTCCGATTGACATTTCTGAAAAAAGCTGACAACCAGAAACGGCAGACCTTCATCAGAGCACAAGCAATCGGTAAGCTGCCGGCTGTGAGGTTGTCGTTCAGCCGTAGCGAAGAGTGTGAGTGCCACCTCGTTTCCTGCAAACGTAAGTTCTTCGTTCGCAAATTGTAAAGGCTGTGCCCCAAAACCTGAATTGGCGGGAGGCGAAATGAGCGATCTTGGCCGCACAGCCGACGCTACAAGCCGCGCGGTTGCGGCGGCCGCGGCCTATCCACCCGGAGGCGGCTACTCGGTTGATCAGGCTTTCGCCAAGCCCCTGGCGATCGCAGAGGGAGCACTGCCTTCATTTTTTGTGGTGGGGCCGCCGCGAACCGGGAGCAGCTGGTTATACGAGGTCTTGCGGCCACATGCCTTGTTACCCATCCATTCGAAGGAGACAAGATTTTTCGACACTCATTTTCAGCGGGGGTTGAAGTGGTACTTAGCGCACTACGAGCGATCGGGCGGAGAAGGGCGGATGGGAGAAGTTGCGCCGACTTATTTTGCCTCGCCGCCTGCGCGGGAACGGATCGCGCTTACGGTGCCGCAAGCGAAGATCGTTTGCGTCTTCCGCAATCCGGTGGACCGAATCATCTCTCTCTACCGGGTGAAGCGAGCCTACGGCTGGATTCCGTGGAGCTTTGCCGAAGCGATCCAGCGGGATCCTGAACTGATGGAATCGGGGCGATATGCCAGCACCCTCAAGCTATGGCAGCGAGCGTTTGGAGCCCACAATGTGATGGCAGGCATTTACGACGATCTCTGGAACGACCCGCAGGGCTTTGTGAACGCGATTGCGGATTTTGTCGGCATTCGGAGGTTTTCCTTGGCAGATTGGCAATATGGGTTCGTTCATGATTCCGACCGCATGACCCAGCCGCGCAGCTACTATCGCACGCGAACCGCGACCATGGTAGCGAACTGGTTCAAGGCGCGACGCATGGATCGAGCGGTCAGCGCGTTCAAGCGGTCGCGCTTTCGCCACCTGGTGTTAGGCGGGGGCGCGCCTTTTCCGAAGCTGCCGGAAAAATTGCTGACGCAACTGCAAAAGGAATTCTTACGCGAGGTCTATGACTTAGAAGAGATGCTGCATCGCGATCTCTCGGCATGGAAAGTGCGGGACGAGCAATTACTCGCGGCGGCTACTTCCGAATAATCGTCTTGGCGGCAGCCATGTTGTCGTAGCGGTCATAAGCTCGCACGACGATCACATGCTCCGGTTGGGCTAAACCTTCTTGCCCACTTGCGGGAGCGACTTTGAAATCGTAGTTCTCCGTCCTCGCGTCAGATATCTGGCCGACCGGGTCAACGTACTTCCAATCCTCGGCGTCCACGGAGTATTCGGCGCGCTTGATCGGGGAAAAGCTATCGACAGCGCGAAAAGAAACGTGAATCTGTCCACCCTCGAGAGAGGCGGCGAGGTTTTCAATGCGCGGCGGGGTCGTGTCCACTTCAAACCGGCGGCTTTCGCGTGACGCAGTCAATGCTTCGCCAGGGGAATGCGAAGGCGCGTCGGAGGCGATGACTTTGACGGTATATCCGCCATCGGGGAGCAAACTGGCATCGAACGAGTAGGCTTTGTCGGAGAGGTCGTCTTTCAGCAACAGCCAGCGAGTTTCGTCATCGCCGCGATAGTAGATGGAGTAAACCAGTTGGTCGTCGTTGTCGTCGTGCGCGCTCCACTTCACTCCGATCGAGTCGCGGTCGTGCGAACTGGCGGGAGGAATATCAAAATGCGCGCCCGCCTGCGCTCCTGAATCTCCGCCCAGGCTGCCACTTGATTTTGGCATCGGCTGATACTTCACGCCCACTTGTACCGTGAC
>JASHTD010000430.1 GCA_030040725.1 Candidatus Sulfotelmatobacter sp.
GTAGTGCCGTCGCTACATTGCTCCAGCGCACGCATGTGGTAGGTAGTAGAGGCCATCATTCCAGCAACCAGGAGGGAGGACGGCACATAATTGCCAATCACCGGAGACCAAGCGGTAGTTCTTCCATAATTCGTGGTCCGACCAAACTCCACGCTGATTTGCCCGGGACAGGCCGTCGCGATGGTATAGAGTGCCACCAGGGGATTTTGGGTGCCTTCTACCGTCCCCTGAGCGACGGATGGGATCGAACCCGCCCCACATCCTGTCATCAAAAGACACGCAATCAACGACGCGACCGCCGCAAACCACGATTTCAAATTTTTCCCCATTGGGAGTTGAGGCTCAAAACGATTCAACGACACTATGCGGGAATTGTCCGGTGCGCTGTTAAAGAGGATCATTAGCGAAGACTTCGTGGCTTTGCAAGATTTGAATCACTTTTGCAAAAGCGTTCGCGAGGTCCCGCGCCGTCGGCGATCATCCATTGGCCTGAAATATATCTCAAACCGAGGGAAATGCCAACAAAAAATAATGAGATTAAATACGGCCTGAGCTTCTCGAACACTGCCGCTTCGATCTTGGAACGCTTTGAGAGAAGGACGGTTAGACGCGATCGTTAATGCGCCGATGCCGATCCCCCGTAGACGCTTGTTTCAGCATGGTAGTTGCGCCAGTCGAACCAGTAGTCTTTCAAGGCTGGAATACGTTCGAGGCATTTTCCCTGCGCCGGGCCTGAGATGGCGCATCCCTGGAAGTTCCACTCGCTGCCGCTGCTGTCGATGAGCGACCATGGTTTCTTGTCGGTCGGCCGGTAGCCGCTAGATTCCTGACTGGCGGCTGTGTCGGTGCGCAGGAAGAATTCGGCTTCACGACCATCTACACGGCTAACGAATACGCGAAAGGATTTGCCGTCGGGCCCGAGAACCACAAGTAACGGCGTGCCGTTGAGGTGATCAATCACAGGGGATTCTTTCGTGAAGCTGGTCCAGGGATAGGCGCGAGCCGCCCCGTCGATCACTACCCCGATCACGACATCGCGCGATTTCAGTTCCGTGCCGGGAAAGCTGATGACCACAGGCAATTTCGCGACTTTCGGTTCCCAATCGCTGTCATATTCTTTCGCGTATTTGGCGACTGGCGCGAGCACTCGTCCGCCGGGAAATTCGCTTCGCCACTCGCCGAAGGTCAGTTCGTCGCTCAGCACAAGCTCGAGGCTTGCGCCCTGCAGCGGCCCGTAGATCGCCTTCCCGGTGATTTGCTGCCACCAGGTTCCGGTTTCCCGATCGCGCATCAGGAAATTCTGGTTGTTGATTCCGGCGAGATAAAAGTGCAGATCCCTGCCGTTCAGACTTCGTTTCCACACCAGACCGGTGTGACAGAGCGTTCAATAGGTGACCGCAATGGGAGTGCCCGCCACCACGTCATTGAGCACGTGATGGTAGGCCATCTGGCGGATGGGATAGGCGCGGGCGTCGTTGCCGAAACTGACGGCCATGATCATTTCTTTCGAGTCGAGTTTACTGGCGGTTTGCGCGATGAATTGTTGGCTGTCGATCGGATGAAACATCCACTCGAAGTAGTTGAGGCGCGCCATGGTGGCAGAGAAAGCAACGAAGATCATCACGAGAGCGATCAACGACTTGCGCCACGCGCCGATGGCTCGCCACAGAACCAGGGCCAGAACTAAACAGATGAGACCAGCCACGAGCGTTCCGACGGGAGCGCGCTGGCGAAGAGCCATTGCGACCACCAGCGCACGCGGCGCCTGATAGCTAAAAGGACGAATGACGAATGCTGGAATGAAGAAGAATCCGATGGCGACAATGGCGCTAAGCGAAAACGCGAGCCAAAGCCGGAGATGAGGGGATTCGGGCTCGCGATGCGGGAGATTGCCGATTTGGCCGTGCACTCGGGGCGATGTGGTCATTTGCTGTTGCGCAGTCGCTCGGTCCGGTGAATGTAAGGGACGAGCTGAGGTGAGGCAATAGTATAAAAAATTGGAACAGGTCGGCTGGGGATATCCGTGGAGACCGAGATCCCTCGCCCGCTGGTAACAGCGCGGGGCTTCGGGATGACGCCGAGGCCGCGGGCGGCAGAGATCGAGTTGCGGCAGGAACCCGGGCGAAAAACGAGGGCCCCGATCCTCGGATCGGGGCCTTCGTGCTTTCGTTTTATGCTGCCTTAGTTGCTGCGAGCAATCTGGTTCTGGCGATAGCTCAGATTGTCGACGTTGCGGAACATAGGGGTTCCGGGCGGCAGGTTCTGAGGCAATGAGAACAGATTGTCAAAGAAGTACTGGCGGTTCGGTGGGTGATACACGAGGTTGCAGCACTTCCAGGTTCCGGTCGCGTAAGCATTCCAGTAAAGACTGACGATGGAGCCCTTGTAAAAGAGGCTCTGCTGTCCGCCCTGCGGACCAGCGCTTCCGGATGAGCCGCTCCAATCCTCGAGCTGACGGAGGAAGTTGTGAACACCACCGTCCGAACCAAAATAAGAATCAGGGGTTCCCGAGGTGTCGTTAAAGGCGATGGTTTTTCCACCTGCGATGGCCACACGATAGTAGGTCGTGCTGGCGAATCGGTTGGGGGTGTTCGAGGTGCCACCGTTGGTGGGATTAAATGGGTTCACCATGCTGCCAGAGTAGGACTGGATGGCAGTGGCGCCGGTATTCGGGCAGTAAGTTGCGTTTACAGTCAGGCACCCGACATCTCTCCAGTTGTTGGAGAGCAGGGTGACAGCATCGGCGATTACCGATGCCGCCGAGTGAAGAGTTTCGGAGGCAGTGGTGCTGTTCCACGTGCCGTCATAGTTGGCGTTGTTGGCGGTGCAGCCAGCTCCGCCAGCGGCGGGGCAGTTCGAGTTGTAGTTTCCGAAGATGTAGACCGGATTCTCAGAGCCTACGGTAAATCCGCCGCAGCCGGTCGGGTTGGCGGCGTTCTGCGTGCAATTGCTGGAGGGCGGCATGACAGGCAAATTGCCGAGCGATCCATCCACGAGCATGAGCACATGGCGCGCGCCGGTGATGCGATTGGCGATACCGAGCGTGGTGAGCGAGATGCGCTCCGCAGTTCCGAGACGCTGGGCGTAGGGCGAAGGCGGATTGTAGGTACCGTCTGTGTCCTTCGTGGTGTTCACACCCCAGGCATCGCCGACGCCCTTCACGCCGTAGTTGTCGAGCAAGCCGTTGCCGTTGACGTCTTCCGGTGAAACGCCGTTATAGTTGGCCGGATCGAGGGCGCCATCGGGCTTCAAATTATTCGTGAGATTGGCATAGTTGACCGTATCCTCGAAGCCATACTCGCCATAGAGATAAGCGTAATTCGCACCTTGCGTGCTGGTCGCGAACTGCATTCCTCTGCGGTCGGAGAAATACAGAATGTATCCGTTTTGCACCGAATAATTCACGTTCGTGCCGGTGGTGCCGGTGTTTCCGAGCAGCCAGTTCTTCAGGTTGCCCACGTCGAGTTCCACCACGTTCATGATGCCGTTGGGAGTTCCACTGCCGGAAGGCCAGCCAGCGCTGGTCTGAGTAGCATCGTAGTTTTCTCCCTCGCGGGCATCGTAGAGGTTGATGGGATACCAGTCATATTGCGAATTATGAGTTGCGGCGCTGGTGTCGTAATAAACCCCGGCACCGGTGATTGGATAGTCTGCTGCGACCGAGGGAGTTCCGGCCAGCTTGCTGTCCTTGGTCACTTCGAAATAGAGAATCGCGTTCTTGTGGTCGGTGAGGAAATTGCATCCCGCGGTGGTAGCCAGATAGTTGGTCGCGGGGGGCGCGCAGCCGAAGCCGGGTTTCTGCGGGATGTTGACGCCACGCGCGAAGCCCAGACTCAACCATTCGCTGGTGACCGGGTGCCAGACGCCGTCATTCCACTTGGCTTCCACGCGCAGCCATCCATTAATCAGAGGCCATTCGAAGCCGTTGGTTGATCCGTTCGCGGTCGTGAAGCTGCTCGACGCAGGAAATGCGGTTGGAGGCCAGGGTGATGCCGGCCCGTAATACGGAGGGACCATGAAGTTCGAGTCGCCACCGTTGGCGGTTGGGCATGTCGTCCCGGGCGTGTAGCCGGCTCCGATGGCCGAAGTGCCGGCGCAGTAGCTTTCGCCGAAATAGTAGTAGTGGTTGCTGCCCGCGACGTTGATGGCGCCGGCCTGGTTGCCTCCGCCCATGGATCCCTGGCCCAAACCGGCGAGCGCGGTGGGGAGCGATCCTACGAGTTGATAGTCACCGGTCAGGTCGCCGTTCCAGTCGGGAAGATGCACGCCGTTCTGCGTGTCGCCGAGGATCACACGGATCTGGGCTTCATACGCGAGCTGCGAAGCTCCGAGCAACGACGTGGTCGTGGTCGTGGCCAAAGGCTGGCGAATGATCTGGATCGGGGTTGCGCCAGTAGTGGTGTTCACGAAAGGCAAACTCAAATCGGTGGCGCCTGTGCCGTTGGTTCCATCGGTGGTGCCGCCGGGGGTTCCGTTGCCGTCAATCAAGTAGCCGTTATAGGTGCCCAGCGAAACGTTTTGCCAGCTTCCGGTATTCTGCGCCGAACCGTGCCCGCCCACGACGCTGCCGTTGGTGGCTCCCAGGGCGGTCCCGGCGATGTTCACGCAGGTAGCGCTGGCGTTCACCGCGTTGCCCAGAATGAGAGCAGTCATCTGCGTGCTGCAACCGCCGCTTGCAGTGGGCAGGAGCACCGTACCGTCGTCGAGACCGCCGCCGACTACCATGCCATCATCCATTTGCTCGCGGATCACGTTGCCGAAAGCGCTGAGCTTGTCGCCGAAGACCAGGTCAAAACCATTCGCGACGCCAAGATAAAGATCGCCGTTGGTGTGAACGCGGCCGGCAAAACCAAGATTGGGGCTCTGCCCATAGAAAAGATCGGAATCGGAGAACACACCAAACTGGAAGACCGGGATCAAGGCCACTTCCGCGGTGCGGGTCATGCTGACGGTTTCCTGGCCATTGATGCGTTGGGCAATTACGTTCAGTGTGACCGGCATGATCTGGCCGTAGAGACCGGCTTCCGGGCCGGACTGAATCGGTCCATAGACCTCGGTGAGCGGAGGGCAAGGATCGGCAGTGGTTGCGCCGACCGGGGCGACGTTGTACGTCGGATAGGTAACGGTTGGATCCCAGGTAGGAGCATTGGCGCTCAAAGCGCAGATCTGGGCAGCAGTGGGCGATTGAATGCTCTGGAAGCTGTTGGCCAGGTCGGAGGTCATCTTCTCCATGGCGCCTTCAGCGGACCGATAGGTGTAGTTGTTGCTGAGATCGGTACCGCCGCTGCGCTGCTCGGTGTTGACCATCATGAGCAGAGCGATGGCGACTCCCGATAAAAGCACAGTCAGCAACAGGGAGGCGACCAGGGTGAAGCCTCGTGAACTCAATTTGGCCGAAAACATTTCTTTTCTCCTCATTCTCCAGTCAGAGCTTTCTTTCATCCGGTAAAAACCGCACATCAATAACATGGGGGAGTGGAGCACGACATCGGATATTCCTGCTGCGAAGTCAGGTTACGGGCCGCGACCGACGTCTGCAGGTCGAGACCCTCAAAACCGCCGTAAAGTGAAAGTGTGCTTCGGGACCATGAATCCCGCTGCTGGCTGCGCATGCTCATATGAAGGATGTTGACCTTCGTGATCATGGCGGGGGTGGTGCCAGCGGGGAGACTGGCCTGATTGGTATCGATGGTTCCGCTGTTATTCACGTCGTAGCTGAACTTGAGATAGACCACGTTCTCGGCAACCGGCGCAGGCACCTGGCCATTCTGAATGCGCATCAAGGTCGGAAGCCCGGTGGAGGGCGGGATGGCGAGATAGTAAGTCACCATCTGCAAGCGCACGGCGGAGGGCGTGGTAGCGTTATCGAACTGAGCAAGGCTGCCACTGACCGCGCCCGGCTGATTGATGTGGCCGGGATCTAAGCCCGGTCCGGCAAACGTAACCAGGTAGCAGGCGCTGTACGAAAGGCTCGTCGGGGCGCAAGCGGTGACAGGTGCAGTGACCACACCGACGGCGTTCGTGCCGAACAGCACCATGTCGCCGATCTGCAAGCCTACGGGAGCAGCTGCGTTCAGTGCAGCGGGGGTCAGAATATTTGTGGGCAGCACGCACGTCGAAGGCAAGGGAGTGGGCAATTGGAACGTGACTGCCGTTCCGGCTGCATTCATCGTTCCTACGTAACAGTTCAAAGACAGCGCGGGATCGGCAGCGATAACGGTAATGATGTCAGTGGCCCCCTGGGCTGCATTGACGGTAATGCCGAGGTCGTAGCCGGGAATGATCGAGTAAAGAAAGGGAACCGTCGATCCGGTGGGATTGACCGGGTACGCGACGGGCAAGTTATTGATGTAGTTGCAGGTCGCCAAAGCGGTGCAGGGATAGACCGGCAAAGTGCCGGTGGTGGCCGGCAAGCCCACGGCGCTGGTGGAAAGACCCTGCTGGCCAAGAGCGCCGGCTCCGGCCATGCTGATATCCCGCTGAAGCAAGTTGGCGGCGGCGCGGAAATCCTGCTGCAACTGCGCCCTCTGCGAAGTAACCAGGCTCGCGTTCAGGGCCTTGCTGTACAACTGCGCGGCAGCCGCGACCAGAGCCAATCCAATGGCCGCAGAGATCATCATCTCGATGAAAGTGAAACCTCGACTCGGATTGGATGTGCGTCGCATGACTCCCTTTCTAGTGATATGCAGAGATGTAGTCCACGAGCGTGTACGACTTGGTATGCCCGATATTGGGGACGGTGTAATTGATCGTGATGCTCACCTGAACCAGGGTGGGATCGGTGTTGCCGCCTTCTAGAAGCGGAGTGATCGAGACCGTGCGGGTGTAGTTGTTAAGCGAAACAACCACATCGTCGGCTGTGCCCAGAATGCCGTCGGGGCCAGGTTCAGTCAGGCACTCAACGCCGCCGTTCGGGCAAACCGCGCCGGAAGCGGTCAAACAAGAGACATCGTCGGCGGTATCGAGAATGCCGTCTGGACCGGCGCACTTTAGCGGCAGAGCGTTGGGGAGGAAAATGCCGGGAGGCGTTCCCGTATTGGCAATCGCCGAGAAACCGATCTGTGAAGTATTACGAGCGTTGAAAATGCTCTCCATCGCTTCGGAGGCAACCTGGCGGGCGATGAGATCTTCCTGCGAAGTCTGCGTGGCGGCCATGCTGACGCCGAGTGCGGCCAGCAGAGCCATCAAGCCTCCGGTAAGCACCAGCATGGAGACCATGACTTCGATCAGCGAGAAGCCAGACTGTTGCAGATGACCCGCGAATTTCGAACGATTAGCTTTCATATTTGACCCCAAGTCCACACGCCCGCCACTTCGTTGAGCTGCCAACCGCGAAGGCGACCCGTGTATCCCCACAAAGTGATAGCTCGACAGGTGGAGAGCTGTCCGGGAAGGCCGAGGTAAACGACGCCGTTATCTGGATTTCCGCCATTGGGGCCGGCATCCTGGGCGGAGCCGTCGGGATAGAAGTAAATCGTGGTGCCACCCCCGCCGGTCACTTGATCGAAATCGAAAGCATTGGAGCCGGTGCCGAAGCCATCCGGCGTGGTGGGTGCGACTGTCGGCGAAGTGGGGATGCCAGGCTCAATGTGGAAAGTCACATCGGGCGGAAGAGTTGCCGTGAACAGGACAGGCGATCCGGGGACATCCTGCGTGACGGTGATGGTGCCTCCGTTAGCGGGAGGCCCGGCGACAGGACCGGTGAAAGTGACCTCGTAAATGCGCATGTCGGCGGCAGCGGCATCGCGAGTACGGCGCAACGCCATCAAGGTGGTGTTGTAGGCCTGATTCACGTGCTGCTGCTTCATCACCGACTGGAAGGCAACATCGGTAACTGCAGCCAGAATCAGCGAGATCGAAACCACCGCCAAGGTTTCCAGCAAAGAGAAGCCGCGTTGTTTCGTGGTTGCCATAAGTCCTTGTCAGGGGAGTGCGTAAACGTGTGTTGCAAGGTTGGGACAACGCCCATAACGCCAGCCGCACCGGCAGCGGAACCGGCATTTATCCCTGCACTCCTGATCATCGTAGGGAGGGTGTGCGAGAGCGTCAAAGCACCACGGTGCAACGCAAGAGCATTGGTCCTTTGTAACGGCAGAGGTGACTCAGGTCACGGGGTTGAGGATAGTGGAGTTAGAAGAAAAGTCGGCGTCCGCGGCAGAGATCGGGATGACTCCGGTAACTTGTAGGCCGAACTGGGGTGACCCTACGATGCAAAAGTATGAATTTGTCATCGTTACTGGTCTGCGCCGATGAAGCGTCGGCGCAAGTCCTGCGCGGCGTTCTCGAAGAGCTGAGTATCCGGGTGGAATCCTGCAAGGATGCAGTGCGTGCGGGAGTGAGGCTGGCCCAGGATCGCTTCGATCTGCTGATTGCAGACTGCGAAAAGCAATCCGAGGTGAAGACCCTGCTGAGCGAGTGCCATTCCTCGCGCGGAACGGGAGCAACGCTGGCGATTGTGGTGGTGGGCGGGCAGGAAAAAATCCGGCAGATGTTTACGCTCGGAGTGAACTTCGTGATGTACAAGCCGCTGACCGCCGAGCGGGCGATGAGCACGCTGCAGGCGGCGCAGACAGTGCTGTACCGCGACAAGCGGCGCACGACGCGAGTTAATGTGCACACCCAGGCGACCGTCGAATATGCGGGCGCTGAACAAGTGAAAGCGACGCTCGTGGATGTGGCGGAAGATGGCATGGCGGTGAATTTCGGCCAGCATCTGCCGCCGACCTGCAAAGTTTATTTTCAATTTCAATTGCCCGGACAGACGAAGACCATCCGGCTCTCCGGCCTGGTCATCTGGCAGGACTGGAGCGGCCGCGCGGGCGTGCAGTTTGCCGACGTGCCGCCATCTTCGCGGCGAGTCTTGAGCGAATGGCTGGGAAAACATCTCAGTGAGCCTACCAAGCCCGAGCAGCCTTCCGAGGCCGCGAAAGCGGAAACGACTGCCAAGCCGCAAGATGAGATCGTACGAGCGGATTGGGCCGGGGAAAAGCCGGAAGCGAAGGAACATGACCGGGAAGCAGTGGCTCGGTTGCGCTCCGAACCGGGCAACCGGCGTGGGCAGACTCGTTACGCATGCCGCCTGGGAGCGGAGGTCTACCAGAAGGGAAGTCCGGTGCGGAATTATTGCCACCTGAGCGATCTGAGCCCGGGAGGGTGCTACCTGGAAATGCCGGTGGCCTTTCCGCGCGGCACATCGGTGGAGATTATCGTGCGCACATTCGATATCAAGCTGCGGCTGGCCGGGGAAGTGCGGGCCTCTCATCCCGGATACGGGATGGGGATTTCCTTCAAGCTGAATACAAAAGACGAGCGCCTGGGCGTGCAGCAGTTGATAGATTTCGTCGCAGCCACGACGGAAAGCAGCTAGAGAAAAGTCCGCGCGACGGGCAAGTGGAGCGAGAGTCAGCGGCCACGGTGGCGAAGGATTTCGTAACCAGCGATTTTGGTTCCCCTAAGGAGTTTCTCGTGTTTTGCAACAATTGCGGCGCCGACATTCCCCACGATTCACGGTTTTGCAAGATGTGTGGCGACAGTTTTCTTGTGTCGCCGAACCGCCCGGGAATAATGGGCCACAACTGGTCCCGCGCCGTGTTTGCGGTCTCCGGAGTTCTTCTGCTTTTCGCCCTCGGTTGTTACATCTACAAGAACAGTCGAATGCAAGGGGCGGCTTCCGCCGTCGACGCTGTCGACCGGTCATTCGACAAGCTGACGAAAAAATCGCACAGCATCCCGCTTGTGAACCAGGGGATAACCATCAATCAGCTTGGCTATTCCTTTTTCAAGCTCGAGGTTCCAGCCAAAGCGAGCAGTGTTGAATTTCATGGAAACTTTACTGCGAGCGGGGGAGCGGGGAATATGATTGAGGCGTTCCTGTTTTCCGAGAACGGGTATGAGAGCTGGCAAAGACAGCAGTACGCCAGTCCTTTTTACAGAAGCGGCAGAGTAAGCATGGACCAGATGGATGCAGAACTGCCTTCCGGCCCGGGAACGTATTATCTGGTGTTTAACAACAAATTTTCTGAGCTCACTCCAAAGACGATTCACGTCGAAGCGAAGCTGACCTACTATCAGTAGTCAGTAGCGAATCGCCGGCTCGCCTCGTAAAGCACAAAACCGAAATCCTTCGATTCTGCGCACTCGTCTTTTCCGTTCTTGTCAAATCTTGCTTCGTGCTTTGATGCCCGAGATTACTTTCCTTTCAAGTTGTCGCTATCCCGAATGAACTGAGCGACATTATCGTGGATTGCCTTCAACGAGGCTTCATGCGCATAGACCATGTGCCCGGATTCGTAGAACTGGAACTCAATGTTCTTGTACAGGCTCTGGGGAATCGGCAGATGCTGCATCTCGTATACGCCCTGGTAAAACGGAGTGGCAAGATCGAAATAGCCGGCATTCAAGAGGACCTTGAGTTTGGGGTTGTACTTCATGGCGACGGCCAGGTCCTGCATCACATTGGTCGATCCCGGGAAAGCAAAAGGAGCGCCCGGCAGCTTGTGGGAGAAACTCCACCAGCGAAAGACTTCGATCTCGGGTTTGTATTCTTTGTCCTCGCCATACTTGAGATCCTTGCGTACATAGTCATTGAAAGCGGAAACGTATGCCGAAGAGATCGCGGCGGATTGGGGATCGTACTCGGCTTCCTTGCTGAGCGGATCAATTGTCGGCCCAGAGAAGCGGGTGTCCAGGCGGCCGGTGGTCAGGTCGTTTTCGTCCTGCAGGTTCTTTTCGAATTCTCCGCCGTTGATGCGCAGGTTGGCCTTCAGGATGTATGCGACCGGAAGGCCGGTGTATTGGTGAAGCTTTTCGGCGATGGCATTGCGCTGGTCGGTTGACAGCGAGGAGCCGGCTTCGAGCGCAAGCGCGTAGTCGTTCATGGCGAAGTGCTCAACTTCAGTGAGCAGCGATGCGAGATCGGGATGTGCCTCGGGCAGCTTGTGGTGATACCAGGCGGTTGCTGCATAGGTTGGGAGATTCAGCTGATAAGCGATATCAACACCGGGATTGGCATCAGGAAAGTCGGAATCGAGCGAGAAGTTCAGAATCTGCGAGAGAAGAATGACGCCGTTGAAGTCGGTGTCGCGCTCGGTTTCAAGAATATTACTGAGCACCGCGGATCGCGTGGTGCCGTAGCTTTCGCCGAACAAATACTTAGGTGAATTCCAGCGGCTGTACTTCGACAGGAACTGCACGATGAAATCGGAAAAAGCCCAGGCATCCTGATCAACGCCGTAGAAGGCTTTCTCTTTGTCTTTTCCGCTTAGGCGGCTGAAGCCGGTTCCGGGAGCGTCGACGAAGACGAGATCGGTCACGTCGAGCAGGCTGTATTCGTTGTTGACGATGGAATAGGGTGCGGCGGGAGTGTGAGTATCGTCGGCGGTGACGACGCGGCGCGGACCGAATGCGCCCATGTGCAGCCAGACGGTCGAAGATCCCGGACCGCCGTTGTAGAGAAATGTCACAGGCCGCGGAGCGCCTTTATTGTCGGACTTGAAATAGGCGACGTAGAACATGCTGGCTTCGGCGGCTTTGTTCTTGGGATCGGGGTCGGCGTTCTGCGGGACGTCGTCCCAATCTTTAGGATGAACGATTAGCGTGCCGGCGATCGCATCGTAATTAATGGTGCTGCCGCCGATGGTGACTGAACCCTTGGTTTGCTGTTGCTCCGGCTTGAACTCCTGCGTCTTCGGCGTTTCGGTCTTAGCGGCTTCGACCTTAAGAGTGGAGGTTTCCTCTTTGGACTGGGCATGAATCAAGAGCGAGGGCAGCATGAGCGTTACAGCCACGAGTGCGACGACCTTCAAGACCAGCGTTCGCATTGAATATTTTTTCTCCGTTGGTGGATTCCACGCCGAAGCGGAAACAACTTTGCGCTTTAAAAGGCGAGGGTCAGGGTATCACGTTCACCCATGGAGAAATCAACTTAGGCGCTATCTGGTGGGGGAAGCTTCGGCCGCGACAGCCGTGCGGAAGTAATCGAGCGACAAACGCAGGCCTTCTTCGAGCTGAATCTTCGGCTCCCAGCTCAGCAGGGTTCGCGCCTTGGTGATGTCGGGACGGCGCTGCTTGGGGTCATCCTGCGGTAGGGGTTCGTAGGCGATTTTGCTAGTCGATCCCGTGACTTTCAGAACGAGCTGCGCGCATTCGAGAATCGTGAACTCGTTGGGATTGCCGATGTTCACAGGCAGATGCTCGTTCGATTTTGATAAGCGCAGGAAGCCATCGATTTCGTCGCTCACATAGCAGAAGCTGCGGGTCTGGCTGCCGTTGCCGTAGACGGTGAGCGGCGAGCCCCGGAGCGCTTGCTTCATGAAGTTTGAAACGACGCGGCCGTCGTTCAATTGCAGACGCGGGCCGTAGGTATTAAAGATGCGAACGATGCGGGTATCGACTTTGTGATAGCGGTGGTAAGCCATGGTAACGGCTTCGGTGAAGCGTTTGGCCTCGTCGTAGACGGAGCGAGGACCGATCGAATTGACATTGCCCCAGTAGGTTTCTTTCTGGGGATGCTCGAGCGGGTCGCCGTAGCACTCGGAGGTGGATGAGACGAGATATTTCGCGTTGTATTTTTTGGCGACGTCGAGCGCGTGAAAAGTGCCGAGCGAGCCGACTTGCAGGGTTTCGATTCCATGTTCGGTGTAGTCGACGGGGCTGGCGGGGCTGGCGAAGTGAAAAACGTAATCGACGTGGCCGACGTCGAAGGGTTGGCAAATGTCCTTTTCGACAAATTCGAAAGCCGCTTCGTTTCGGAGATGGTCAAGATTGGCGCGTCGGCCGGTAAGCAGGTTATCGACGCATACAACGTTCCAACCTTCGCCGAGCAGGGCATCGCAGAGATGGGATCCAAGGAAACCGGCGCCGCCGGTGACCAGAGCGCGTCGCTTATTCATTCAGCTTATTCATTTGTCTTATTCATTTGTCCCAATTTATTTATCTCCGGCTCATGCTTTCGGGTGGCCGTTCTTGCCGATTCCATTCTTTAAGGCGCCGGCGGGAATGCCATCGGGATGAGAAGCGGCACGGCCAACGCTGTAATAGGTGATGCCGTGCGCGGCCATCACGTCGGGATCGTAGAGATTGCGGCCGTCGATCACGATAGGATATTTCAATTCAGCAGTGAGGCGTTCGAGATCGAGATTGGCAAACTCCTCCCACTCGGTAAGGATCAGCAAGGCATCGGCACCGTGGGCGGCTTCGTAAGGAGAGTTCGCGTATTTCAGATTCGAATTCATCATTTCCTGCGTGCGCTCCATAGCCGCGGGATCGTAAGCTGTGACCTTGCAGCCCTCCTGCAGAAGCGCCTGAACCAGGAAAAGAGCCGGCGATTCGCGAATGTCATCGGTGCCGCCTTTGAATGCGAGACCGAGAACCCCGAGATGCTTGCCGCGCAGGGTCCAGAGCGCGCTGCGCACTTTGCGCAGAAAACGCTGGCGCTGCTCTTCGTTGATGCGCATTACTTCATCGAGCAGGCGGAAATCGTAGCCAGACTCGCGGGCAACGGCACGGAACGCCATTACGTCTTTAGGGAAGCACGAACCGCCATAACCGATGCCGGGATTCAGAAAACGCGGGCCGATTCGTGTGTCGGTCCCAATGCCACGACAGACCTGATTTACGTTGGCACCAACCGATTCGCAGACCGATGCGACCGCGTTGATGAAGGAAATTTTCATCGCCAGGAAAGCGTTGGAAGCGTGCTTGATCAGTTCCGCACTTTTGCTGCTGGTGGTGATGATGGGCGGAGGAACGGAAGCACGGTCGGGGCCGGGGATCGCGTCGGGGCGCTGATAATATGCGCCGCTGGTGAGCGGTTCATAGATCTCGCGCAAGACGTTCGCCGAGCGTTCGGTATCGCAGCCGATCACGATACGATCGGGAAAAAGAAAATCGGTGACCGCGGTGCCTTCGCGGAGAAATTCCGGGTTGGAAGCGACATCGAACGATTCGGGGTCGGCGCCGTTACGGAGAATGATGCGGCGGACCCACTCACTGGTGTAAACCGGGACGGTGCTTTTTTCGACAACGACTTTGTAGTCATTGATCGCGCCGGAAATTTCACGCGCGACCGATTCGACATAAGAGAGATCGGCGTCGCCGGATTCGGTGGGCGGAGTTCCGACGGCAACGAAGATGGCGGAGCTGGCGCGGACGGCCTCGTGCAGGTTGTCAGAGAACTGCAGGCGGTGACCGCGATGGCGCTGTAACAGCTCGGGAAGAAACTTTTCGTGGATGGGGGTTTCGCCGTTTTTGAGCGCCGCAAGTTTGCGGTTGTCGTTATCGACAAGAATGACGTCGTGGCCAAGATCGGCGAAACAGGCGCCTGCCACCAATCCCACGTATCCGGAACCAACCACAGCGATCCGCATGTTCATACTCCCGGGAAGAAAAATATTGCAGCAGCTATGTTTTCAGGTGTTTCCAACAGAAGCACGGGGAGGAAGCAATCGCGCTTGAAGAAGGAAACAGGCCTACTCCAAGACCAGTTAATTTTAGCATTTTTATACGGTGAGAACAGTAAACCAAAGACTCCAAGGATGTTTGCTTAGTATGTTCTTCCGTTTCGGGAATCAGGGCTGCCGGTGTTACCTGGGCCTTCTTTCGACATTCGACGAGACTTACTGGCAGCCGGGAAGGGAAAAATATGCAATCCGGGTTGTCCAGCTTGAATTCGAAGGCCAGTATTCGTTCACGTACCAGAAAGTGCAATCGTCGGTCGGGTCGACCGTCATGCTCGAATATGAGCCCCAGTCGCCTTCCCCGGGAACCGGGGCAGTCGTGAGCTCCTCGCCAGCGCCATTCATGATCGTGAGTTCGACAGGGGTTGCGTCGCTGGTGCCGAGATCCCAGTAAGAAAAATTGATCCCCGGATCGGTGAACGAATTTGAAAAACTGTACCCCACCGCTGCATTGCCATTCTTGTCTTCGGCAATACTCGGGAGGAAGCGAAATAGCTCATTATCCGGATTGATGGTGCCTTGCTGATGGATCGCCGGGGTTCCGGTGCCGCTGTCGCGAAGTTCATACCAGCGGATTCCGGTCTGGTCTGCGCTGGAGTTTGTTCCGCTGGCTCCAGGCCCCGTTTGGACCGTATGGCTTACCAGGAACGATTCATAGGATCCAAAATTACGGTATGCAAATCGCGGCATTAAACGGTCGCCCACCGAATCGACCTGTTCCCCCTGGTTCCCTTGCGATGGCTCATTAACGCAGATGGTCGCAGCAGGATTGGGATTATCCGGGTTAGAAAGATAACAACCTGGAGTAAAGGTCGTGACGGAAGGCTGAGTCCTCGTCATAGTCAGTGTCGGCGGAGTTGCGGCCCAGTTAGTGGTAGCTTCCCACAAATTAATGGCATCAGAAGTCAACGCGCCGGTCACCACGCTGGGGTTCTGAATGCTCACCATGTACTCCGGCCGTGCTGTGGGTGGCGCCGTCGTTCCATCAAAATCCGCCGGGATCAAACTGTGCGAAAGATATGTTTTCGATGACGAGTCAAGCGTAACAGGGGGGCTCGTGGCGGGGGAAAGCGCGGTGCAGGCCGGAGCGAGAACATTCGGCGGGGATGCCGAGGTTTGCGCGAGGATGTCGTTTCGGTCAAAGACACAAGCTGCCATTCCCACTTCCGCGTAGCCACTGTCCACATCCTGCAGATCCATCGCTACGTAGTAGCCGTCTGGCCAAATTCCCAACTTAGGCCAGTCCGGGAAGTAGTAATGGCCATCAAGATTGGTCCCGACGAATTCCATCGGCCCCAAGATGTACGCGTACCACCCCAGCTTCGAGGAAGTTAGGTCATCCGTATTCGAAACGGCCAAGCAGAGGTAAAAGGCATTGGAGAAATCCGCCTTGCCCATCACCACCCACCGTTGCGCCATGCGATCAAAGTCGATTACCGCATCCACATGGATACCGCTGGGGAGGCTCGATCCCGAGAGAATTCTGCCGTCGCAATTTACGATATCTGGTTGGTTCAGGGGGCTCTTGAAAACTGTACCGATTTGCTGAGGCTCCGACCAGACTGGCGTGTAAGGACTCGTCTTGCTATAAGCCTGGAATTCCGTGTTGACGTACTCCATGAACTGTTTCGTGCCCACTGAACCATTGGGATCGACGTCGTTGGTGGTGGAAGTCTCAGGCCCGGAACCTTCCGCGATGCCGTCAAACGAGTTGATTGGGGAGACTGTGACAGTAGCTTGTGCCGTTGCCGTACCACCCGGGCCACTGACCGTCAGCGTGTAAGTCGTTGTGGTCTTGGGAGTAACAACGAGCTTGTCGTTGATCCCGGCCTGCCCCACGCCGTTATTAATTGTCCCGGTTTCCGCGTTGGTTGAGGCAATGGTCAGAGTGGAGCTTTGCCCTTGCACGATTGACGGCGGACTCGCGGTCAATGTAGCGGTCGGCAGCGGCGTATTATTACTGCCACTTCCGGAATTGCCACAGCCCGACAGGATTGTCGTAAGCGAAAAAATGATTGCCAGGAATTTCGCAGTCTGTTGAGTCATACGTCTCGGGAGGGGTGAGAATTTGGAGAACAGAATACCATCGAATCGCTTCCTCCGCGCATGGCACTTTAGTGGTAGATGGAACCGCCGGATTATCTGTTGACAACGCCAGGGTTTCAGGGGAAACTCCGCCTACGAGTTGTTGTTTCTCATGGCTCACTACCCGATTTCCGAGCCGGACTCCGATCGCTCAGAACCCTCTTCCGATCGGGCAGATGCGCCGTCCGCATCCCCTTTCTCATCGAGCGGCCGACTCCGCGAAATGCCTCGCCGTGCGGCAGAAGGGCCGGAGTTTGAATCGGATCTGGCAGAACTGACGGCCAAATTTTCTTCGGATGAAGGTGGGCAGCTACCGGCGGAGCTTTCGGTCGACCTGGCGCTAGAAGTTGTCCTGCACGAAATTGTGGAGCAGGCATGCGCGGCCACCGGGGCGAGCGGCGCGGCAGTGATTCTGCACCGCGACGGGGAGTGGGTGTGTCGCGCCAGCACGGGGGCAAGTGCGCCCCCGTTAGGCGCGCGATTAAGCGGCGAATCGGGTCTGATTGCGGAGTGCATCCGGACGCGGCAAACGCAGCAATGTGAGGACGCGCAGGCGGATGCGCGGGTGGACGCTCGGGTCTGCAGAAATCTTGGAATACGCTCGGCCATTGCGCTTCCCGTGATACAGAATGAAGCGCTGCTGGGAGTATTTGCCGCATTCTCGCCGCGCGAAGGTCTGTTTAAAGAGGGCGTGGAGAATGCTCTGCGGGTGTTTTCGGAATATGTGCTGAGCAGCGTCGCCCAAGCGGCAGAGCCAGGCATAACCCTGCAGCAAGAGGTAACGGCACCGCCGATCGCTCAAGAAGCCTCAGGACCGGAATCGAGCGCGGAAGACAGGAAGACGGAGATTGAAGATACGAAGGTTGCAGATATCTCTGTTGGACCTAGGGCCACGGTGGGCCCAGCGGGGCCGCTTGCGCATGAATTGGGCAGCGTGAATCTGTTGGAAGTCCTCGAAGAAAAGCGAGCCGAGACCCCACCTCAAGGAGGAGCTACCTGGAGACACCGCGCTATTAAGCTGACCACGTGGGTAATGGCTGCGATGGTCCTGGGATTTGCTGTGCTGCTGACAGCGATTGCGGGCGAACGCCTGATGGGAAACGGAGGAGGTAGCCATCGTCGCACTGCCAACGGTCCCAACCCCGCCGCTATCCCGGGCAATTCGGGAACAGAAATAAGAGCTGCTCAACAAGCGGCGAATGCGGCAGTTGATCAGACTGCGCCAACCAGGAACCGGTCGACATCGGGCGATCTGCGCGTGGCCCAGGGAGGTCTCGTTGTTTACGACAACGGAAAAGAGATTTTTCGGGAAAACGATGGACCTGTTGCTGCAGCGAAAAACCGTAAGGCGGAAACCGAAACAGCGGCAAGCGTAGTCGAGCCTGCGGAAATGTATGAACTGGCGTCCGCAACGGCGGAAGGCCGATTAGTGCATCGTGTGGAGCCGGCTTATCCTGAAGCGGCACGGAGCCAGGGGATTCAGGGGCAGGTTGTGCTGCAGGTGCTTGCCGGGCATGACGGGAACGTGGAGAAGGTGGGCCTGATTCAGGGTGATGCCATTCTCGCGGAAGCGGCGATGGCCGCGGTGAAGCAGTGGCGATTCCGACCACTTGTGGTTTCGCGAAGACCGGTCGACATGGAGACGACTGTGACCCTCGATTTCAGGCTGCCAGGACAGTAAATCACGCAATCAGTCGGATCACTAAATCACCTCTTTTCTGTTACTAAGAAGATGTTTCTAAAGGGAAGAAGTCGGTCTATAGGGTCTTTAGTCTCTTAACTTCCTACCTCTTGCAATAAATTGCGATGGCACGTAGTCTCGGTGCAATTGAGCTGGTTCTGATTTCAGTCGTACCTCTCCCCAACCAAGCGATAAGAGATTAACTCTGCAGCGTCTTCGGCTTTCGCATTACGTCGCAATTCGGTAGTCTCCCGGGTGAAATTGAGACCTGGAAGGCGGGCGAAGTGACGGGACGCGCTGCACAACTAGATTGGAATTTCAGAGGAGAAAAGATCCATGTCGTTTTTTCGGAGCGCTGCTCGAAATATGAGGACCGCCGGCGAGCTGTTTTCGTTTTTTGGAGGGCGCCGTTGGTGGGTTCTGCCGATCATTATTACCCTGTTTCTGCTGGGAGCCTTCATTGTCGTCGCGCAAAGCTCCTCGCTCGCTCCTTTCATCTACACCATGTTTTAAGCAAGCGGCCGGGCACAGTTCTTGTGCCTGGCCAAATTAATTTGATCCGGAAAGAGGAGCATCCGGGCGGAGAGCAAGGGAGTGTTTTCTGAAATGAGCGAGACGCTTACGGCAACTGGCAATAGTACAAAGAAGAGTTCTGGAAAGCACGGATTTCTAAAGGGCCTGTTGGGAATATTCATCCTGTGCCTGCTGCTGGAAGGCACGCTGCGGTTATTCGGATTCGGGCACTACACAATTTACCGGCCTGATGAACGGCTGCTGTGGGTACCGGAACCGGGAACCACGCTCACCGTCGTGAATCATCTGCCGATCACGATCAACAATCAGGGATTCCGGTAC
>JASHTD010000431.1 GCA_030040725.1 Candidatus Sulfotelmatobacter sp.
TCGCCGGCGCCGGTGCGCTGCGTGGCCATTTCGACCGGCGTGGTCATCAGATCGCGAACCGGAGTGGTCCGCGGATCGGTTTGCGTCAACGACATTTTGCGCAGCACATCGCGCTCGGTGAAGATACCGGCCACGCGGAATTCTGAGTCGACCACGGCCACGGCGCCTACGTGGTGATCGAGCATTTTGTTGATGGCATCGGCGACGGTTGCCTCAAGCGGCACAGCGGCAATTTCCCGGTCACAAAGTTCCAACAGGCTCATAAGCATCTCCTTCAGCTCGCGACTCCTTACTTGAGCGAACACCCGCCCGAACCCAAGAACGGGATTGTTGCATTATGCTCGCGACGAACCTGATGTCAAGTGAAATGAAACGATTTCGCCGATCTATATTTCGAGTCGATTCCAACCCGGAATTCGGTATCTCCTTACCGATCTATCGGTCAACCGATTTATGACCGGCTCAATCCTCCATCCCGACATTGCGTCCATCCCTCCGGAAAAGCTTCCCATCTTTCATGACAAACCGGACGTTTTCAAGAACCTTGACATCCCGCGCCGGATCGCCATCGACCGCAATAATGTCGGCAAATGCTCCTGGGGCAACCACGCCGATCTTCCCATCCATATCGAGCAAGCTCGCTGCGCGCGAAGTGGCAGCTTGAATGGCCTCTATCGGAGACATGCCCAACTCCACCATCCGAGGAAACTCCTGGGCAATTGGCTCCGTCCACGGAATTCCACCCATATCTGTTCCGAAGGCAATCTTTACACCAGCCTTCATCGCTTTTTGAAAAGATGGCCCGTGCACTGCAACCCGCAGACGATCGCGCTCTCCCGCAGGAGTACCAGCCGGCGCCCAATCGTGGTAATACGCGGCTAGAGTGGGAACGTACCAGGTACCCTGTTTCAGCATTTGCGAAATCGCAGCATCGTCCAGATCGAGCCCATGCTCGATCGAGTCGCAACCACCATCGAGGGCCCGACGCAGGCCGATCCCTCCGTAAGCGTGACATGCCACTTTCTTGCCCCAGCCATGCGCCTCGTCCACGACCGCCCGCAGTTCCTCGACGGTCAGCGTAGGTTGCGATACCAATTCTCCGTTCTTGCCCACCCAGGAACGATGGGTCATGTAAACCTTGATCCAGTCGGCGCCGTGATCGAGTTGCTCACGCGCCGCCTTGCGCGTCTCCACCGGACCGTCCGCAATCTGCGCGCCTTTGGGCATGACAAGCTCCGGCGCGTAACCCTCCAGCGGATACCCTCCGGTTGTCGAGATCGCCCGCGTCGCAACAAACAGCCGTGGTCCCGGAATGTAACCCGCCTCGATCGCTTCCTTGATGCCGACGTCGCCGTAACCGGCGCCTTCTGTTTCCACATCGCGCAGAGTCGTGAATCCCTGTTCGAGCGCACGCCGTGCCGCAACGGTAGCGCGGGCCGCGCGAAGCGACAGCGGCTGGAAAAGGATATTCGCGTCGTATCCTCCTTCGGCGGGATCTTCGCCTTGGAGAAAGATATGCGTGTGACAATCGATGAAGCCGGGAAGCACGGTGGATTTGGAGAGATCGATAACGGTTGCGCCGGCGGGAATTTTGGCGCTGGAAGCGTCGGCGACGCTCTCGATGTGGTTGCCGCGAATGATGATGACCTGCTCGCGGCGAACGGAGTTGGTTTTGCCGTCGACGAGAGCGCCGGCGCGAATGACGGTGATTTTTTCGGCGCTTTGGTTACCTTGAGCGGAAGGTTTGGGTGCAGCACTCAACTGCGCGGTGGCAGAAATTGTGAGAGCGAGCGGAAGTATGCAGAGGAGGGATTTTGTCATCGAGTCTCCATTCAGTCAGGGGCGTTTTGAACGGAGGGAATTGTACTCTCAGTCGAAGGAGATGTGGGTGAGTTCAGGGGAGGATCGCCGTCTTCGCGAAATTTCGGACCCAAGGAGCAAATCGACTGACTGAGGTTGATGGGAATCTAACGTCAATTACCAGCTCGTGCCTCGGATGGCCGAGAAGTTCTCCCGTCAAAGACACCCTCCTAACCAGGGAAATAGCGTAATTTTCGTTAGAGTGTCGGAATCTTCGGCTGTCGGTGAGACTGAGTGGCGTTCCGGGCCTGTAAATTGGAAGGCAATGTAGACATTCTCCTCGCTGCAGTACCACGGAGCTGGCTCATGGCCGATTTTCGTGAGGTCAGTGAGTATCCATTTTGCTTGATGTTCCACGCAGCACATCTGAATGAACGGCGTATCCTGCGCATGAAGGTAATTCTCAATCTCCTTGCGCGTCATTCCTGCTCGGAACTTTTCCGAATAGGAACGAAGGGCATTCTGGTACTGAACTGCGCGCTGTTGCTGTGAACGTTTCTGGAGCAGAAGGCGAGCAGCATAAAGGATTATTCCGGCGGCAGCTATGAATCCCAACGTACGCAAGAGCCTTCTCATACTCGAGATGATACGCGGGCAAGGGCGTGAGCGGGCGGCAACATCAGGTTACAGTCAGACCCCGGCGGAACATTTTGAGTGTAATCCGTTCCTACCATGCAAGGTTCTGGCAGCCGATGACCGAGAGTGCCAGTAATTCGCTCGTGCAGACCCCGACTGCCATGTTTTCTGTAAGCATCAGTAAAAATGATGGTACGCAGAAACAAAAGTCACTTGCGCGCGCATCGTAACTAGGGTAACAAGTTGGTTATGAATATTGAAAGACCGCGCAGGGCGCGGCTTTCAGGAGTGCCGTTTTCAGGAGCGCGTTTTAGGAGCCTCAAAGCATGATTCCGGAATCGCATCCGCTGCATCAGCTTTTTCAGGAATTAGTCGGCCGCCACTACGCCGAAGAGATCGGCATCCGCGATCCGCAAGTGGTGGCATATGTCTCGCATTTGCTCACCGAATTCTGCGACGCCGATCAATTATTCAAGATTCGCAACTGCGCCGATCAGCCGATCGCCGATTTAGGCGAGATGCTGCTCGAATCCGATCCAGTCTACGGCCCCGCCCCGTCCTTTGATCGCGAGCGCCAGGTACGCAAACATATCGGTGACTTCGCTCTATTCTTCGCAGGGATGTTTCCCGAGAGCATCAACCATTTCCGGCTGCGGCGCCAGCGCCTGGAGAACTTTGTCGAGTGGATGAAGGCCGGAAAAGAGAGCTACTACATCGTCTCCAAATTCGAGCATTTCGAGTACGCCAAAGTTGCGCCGCTGTTTGCCCAACTTTCCCGCGAGTTCGAAGCCTGTGTGTATGGCCTGAATATGGTGAAGAACGATCTTCAGGAGATGCAGCATCCGCTGGTGCGCCGCGAGCCCGAATTGCTCATGTAACCTGTCGAAGTCTCTGCTGCTAATAACTCCGGCTTTTGTTGAGATCGATTTGCCCCCCGATGCGATAGAAACTCAAAGCTGCATTCCCCTGCGTTAGCGTGCGAATCCTTCTCAAGGATCCGAAAGCATCGCCCGGATCGAACTTCTTCTCGTGTTCGGCAACCACCAGCGACATGGCCCAGATCAAAGACGAGTTCGCCAGCACAGTCAGCGTTTCTTCATACGAATTCCGCATCCCATATGGCGGATCGAGAAACACGACGTCGCCCACGAAATGCTCGCGCTGCAGCCGCCACACCACTCCAGCAAGGTCGTCGCGCAGAATCTTGTAGCTTTCGGTGATTCCGAGATTCTGCAAATTCTGCTCAATCAGTTTCGCCGCCGCCGCGGAAGTTTCCACGAAGTAAACCTTTCCGGCGCCGCGGCTGAATGCTTCGATTCCAATCGCCCCCGTTCCGGCAAACAAATCCAGCCAGATGGTGTTCTGCAACGCTTCAGGATTCCCCGCCGTGAGCACGTTAAACAGCGTTTCCCGCAGCCGATCGGAGGTGGGACGAATGTGCGTGCCGCGCAGCGAACGCAGCGGCCGACCGCGATATTTGCCCGAGATCACGCGCATGGCCCTGAACCTCCGAGTCCCAGAATCA
>JASHTD010000432.1 GCA_030040725.1 Candidatus Sulfotelmatobacter sp.
CGCAGATCGCTGCCGACAAAATCGCCGCCCGGGCCGGAGCCGGAATTCTTGCTCGTTCCCTCCGCTTGTGCTCGAACATTTTTAGCCCGCGGCAAGGTGTAATTATCCAGGCCGGAAATGTGGAGCATATCAAGCTGAATCTGTATCAGCATCCGATCGAGAGCCGCATTTTCTACGCGCCCGACCGGGAACCCACCATCGATCTCACTGCGCCTGTGGAGAGCGTGTTCAATGTTGGCGGCAGGGCCTTCGACGTCAAGCACCATGTGATTCGGTGCAGTATCGATAACTTCAAGCCCGTTGTCGCGAGCGAACTCAACCGCCGCGGCGTAGTCTGCGGCAGAAGGGCCAAACCGGCTGGCAAACTCTTCGACGCTGAGATATTTGTGAAAGTTCGCGCTTTGCGGATCGTAGATCTGTTGCAGCAGTTCATCGAGCCCCGCTTCGTTGCGCAGTGGCAAAGAGATTGCCAGGCTGAGGCGCTGCGTCCCCGGCACATGGCCGACGAGCGGAGCGACCCCGCTGGAGACAGCCGCTGGAACATGGGTTGTGAGCAGCGGCCGCGATTCAGCTTGCGCCGCCGTCGTCAAAAAAAGCGCGAGGGTGAAGAAGGTGATTGCCGTTTTGTGAACAAGGGGAGATATGGCAGAGACTGGCTTCATTTGGTCCTCCAACGCTGGGTTGGAACTTTATAACCAAATGAGTCCGGCGGCAAGCGTAGGATAGTCTCTACTGTTGCAGCCGAAGCGTTTGCCCTGCCGAGGCCTTGCTATGCAAGAAAATGCAGCGCGCTCTCAGCGCCCTCTGCAGGTTGGAGCCTAATCCACGCGATCAATCTGCGCTTTCTGCAACGTATCGGAGTAGTCCACGTAAATCGATTTCCACTCGGTGTAGAAATCGAGTGCGCCGATACCGCCCTCGCGATGCCCGTTGCCGGTGGCTTTGGTACCTCCGAATGGCAGATGAACTTCGGCGCCGATTGTCGGCGCGTTGATGTACGTGATGCCCGCGTAAAGATCGCGCATGGCGGCGAAGGCCTTGTTCACATCTTTCGTGTAAATCGCCGAAGACAGGCCGTACTCGATATTGTTTGCGATTTCAATTGCATCTTCCAAACCGTCGCAGGCGATGATGGAAACCACGGGTCCGAAAATCTCTTCCTGCGCGATCCGCATTTTCTGATCGACATCGATAAATACGGTCGGCTCCATGAACCAGCCGTGCTGATACTCGCCTTTGTCGAGGCGATCGCCCCCGCACACCAGCTTTGCGCCTTCGTTGCGGCCAATCTCGACGTAGCTGAGGTCGGTTTGCAGCTGCTTTTCATTGATCGCTGGTCCCATATCAACGGTTTCATCCAGGCCATTGCCGACTTTCAGTTTCTTCGCGCGGGCCACGTAGCGCTCAACAAATTCGCGGTAAATGCCTTTCTGCACAATGATGCGGCTGGTCGCGGTGCAGCGCTGGCCGGTCGTCCCGAATCCTCCCCAGAGGCCGCCTTCAATGGCGAGGTCGAGATTGGCGTCGTCAAGCACGATCATGGGATTCTTCCCACCCAGTTCGAGCGAGCAATGCTTGAAACTCTTTGCTGCGATGCCGCCGATGATGCGTCCGACGGCGGATGATCCTGTCAGCGAGATAGCGCGTACGTCTGGATGTTCCGCCAGCGGCGTGCCGACATCGGGGCCGAATCCGGTGACGATGTTGACTACGCCCTTAGGAACTCCAGCGTCGGTGAAGGCACGCACCAGATTAAAAGTGGAAGCGGGAGTATCCTGCGCTGGCTTGATCACGCAGGTGTTGCCACAAACAATGGCCGGCAACAACTTCCAAGAAGAAATCGCCATGGGAAAATTCCACGGCGTGATCATGCCGCAGATGCCAACCGGTTGCCGCACCGCCATGGCGAATTTGTTGGGTAACTCCGAAGGAACCGTGGGACCGAACATGCGGCGGCCTTCGCCGGCGTTGTAATAAGCGGCGTCGATCGCTTCCTGAACGTCACCGCGAGTTTCCTTCAGCACCTTACCCATCTCGCGCGTCATTTCGCGGGCGTGTTCTTCCTTGCGCTCGATCAGAATTTCGGCGGCGCGAAACACCAGTTCGGCTCTACGCGGCGCAGGCACCAGTCGCCACTTCGCGAAGGCGCTTTTAGCTGCTTCGACGGCTGCGTCGACATCGGCCTTTGCCGATTTCTGAAAGATGCCTACGAGATCGCGGGTGTCGGCAGGATTTCGGTTTTCGAATGTTTCTCCGGTCGAGGACTCGACCCACTCGCCGTCGATGAAGTTCTTAAATACTTTGGCTTGCGTGTGGCTCAGCGTGGCCGGGGAAGCAAGGATATCGGTAGCCATAGGAGCTCCTTATGAATGCTTAATAATGATGCTACAGCGGGCGGGAAAGATGCGGCAAGGGAGAGCGCTCGCGGCTGACCTAACTCGGTTGACTCCTTTGCCTCATATAGCGCGCGAGCGCATCCTGCCACGATGGCATTTCGATTCCTAGGGAATGCAAACTCTTTGGCGACAAAACTGAATATGGTGGACGCGTTGCGGAACGCGCCATTTGCTGAGTGGAAACCGGACGAACTTGCGTATTCATTCCAGCGATTGCGACAATACGCTGCGCAAACTCGAACCATGTGCAATCGCCGGTGTTCGTCGCGTGCACAATTCCGCTCGCATTTTTGTGGCATAGCCGGATGATCGTATCGGCGAGATCGTCAGCATAGGTTGGGCAGCCGCGCTGATCATCAACCACGTCCAGCGCGGGCCGGCTTGCCGCGAGCCGCAAGATCGTGTCCGGAAAACACTTTCCTCCGCTGCCAAACAACCATGAAGTTCTCACAAGGCAGAACTTCGGGTTCAACTCCAACAACCGGATTTCCGCTTCGGCCTTCGTTTTTCCATAAATGCTTTGGGGATTGCGCGGGTCGGACACCTCATAGGGCGTGGTTTTCGTTCCATCGAAAACATAATAAGAACTCAGAAATAAGAGCCGCGCGCCGACGCTCTCAGCTGCCTTGCCTACATTCACCACGCCATCGCGGTTTACAGCGAAAGCCAGCTCTCGATTGCTTTCGCATCCATCGACGTCTGTATAAGCCGCGGCTAATACGATCCAGTCAGGGCGTTGCTGCTGGACTAATTCCTGCACGCGGTGCGGATTGCGAATGTCGGCGTCGCGCGAACTCAGTCCGGTCACTTCGTCAGCCGACCACCGGGGCGTGAGCGCCTTACCGAGCAAGCCCGTGGCGCCAAAAACGAGAACTCGCATGGATTATTCGAAGATTTCGGCGCGCTGAAGGGCCACACCCCGCTGGTCTTTGACCGAGACGATCGGATCGGATTCCAGCTCCCAGTTTATTTTTAGATTGGGGTCGTTCCAGGCGAGCGTGCGTTCGTGCTCAGGCGCGTAGAAATCTGTCGCTTTATATAAGACGTGGGCCTTTTCCGAGATCACGAGAAATCCATGCGCAAATCCGACTGGAATCCACAACATGCGTTTGTTATCGCCGGAGAGACGAACCGCTTCCCACTTGCCAAATGTCGGCGAACTTCGGCGCAAGTCAACCGCGACATCGAGAATCTCGCCTTCCGCAACCCGCACCAGTTTCCCCTGCGGATGTTTTACCTGGTAATGCAGCCCGCGAAGAACATTGCGAGACGAGCAGGAGTGATTGTCCTGCACGAATCGGTCGACAATGCCAACCTCGGCCATCTTTTGCTCGTTATAGCTTTCCAGAAAGAATCCGCGCTCATCTGCGAAAACCCGCGGCTCCAAAAGAAAGACGCCGGGCAACGAAGTGTCGATCTTCTTCAACGCATCGATTTCAGGACGGGGCGCCGACAT
>JASHTD010000433.1 GCA_030040725.1 Candidatus Sulfotelmatobacter sp.
CCACTCCTTGCCGGGAATCGGATAAACCGTATACGCCCCGGCCGGAATCGTCGAACCGCCGAAGCTCAATTGCGTGTCCGTAAAAAGCGTCATCGGCGCGCCACCCGGCTCCCAGGGCTTCCCATTGGGAAGTTTCTCGTTCTTGGATGTAACCGGGTTGTATTTGATGGCCACCTGTTTGCCGTCGTCCAGATTGCAACTGGCTACCAATTGGTCGTCCTGCTGTGCCCAGCAGGCTGCAGCAAAAATCATGGGAAAGCAGGCAAAGACGATGCAAGCGCGGAACATGGGAGGCCCCTCTGGGCCAAAAGTGTAGCGCCGAAAGCCTCGGAAGAAAAGAGAAGAAAAGAGAAAATCGAGAGGCAACGGCTGCCAATGTATGCGGTCCGGTTCTGCCGCCGTGGATTGAAAACCCGCCGGATCTGGCCTTTGCTTCCCCGTTCGATGCTGGCCTTCGGTGATATTCAAAGCCCTAGGCCGCGTTGCTACCGTGAATGCTCGGGAACCGGCCGGTAGAAGCCAGTCCCGGCGAGGACACACATTCATGGCCAAATCAGGACTAAAAATCTTATACGGTGAAGGCGACACCGAGGCTCAGGCAAGCACGGCTGCGGCATTCGAAAAAGCCGGGCACAACGTGGAGAAGGCGCTCGGCCGCAAAGCCGTTGAGGCCGCACTGCATAAGGGCGCATTCGATCTGGTGGTGTTGGGACCCACGCTCTCCCGCAACGACCGTCATCACTTGCCCTACATGGTCAAGAAGGCGCACGCCGAAACCAGCGTCCTGGTGATGCACGCGGATGGAAGCCGACATCCCTATGTGGACGCGTGCACGGATACTGGAACCAGCATCGAGGGTGTGCTGGCGCGGATTGAAGGAATGAAGATCGCCGGTATGATGCCAGCGGCAGCCGCGGCAGCGGCGGGAAGATAGATCGAACTGGACCAGTCCGGTTGGACTTCAACGGGCGGCTTCGGCTGCCCGTCTATTATTGCCCGCGGCATTGAGGTTGCACACGCTGTATCAACTCTTGACCAGGAATCTGAAAAGTAATCAGTGGAACAGCTGCGTCCTGGAAGAAACGGGATCACCCTTCACAAACGGCTTTCAACCTCACAAGTGGAAATTGAGATCAGCCGGAGGACTTTCCCACAAGGCGAACCACACTGGTAATTGGTGGACCCCAGCATCCATGATCGCAAGGATTTTCTCAATGCTGACGATCGCTGCCGAGGTTTTTGCTCCTCGAAGTGGGAAATCATGGGCAGGTGAGTTGAGCATAGCCCGATATCTGGCATCCTCCGCCGCAGGCCGTAATCGCGCCGCACGTGGTCATCCTCGATGCGAACACCGAATATACGCCGGTTGCACCCGTCTGGCACTGAGCTACGCCGATGTCGCTCACCGAAACCTCGTCGGTTGGTGCTTATTGAAAGCACACTCCCCAAGTCGCTTGCAGCGGACTGACCGGCGAAGGGGGCGTTTGAAAATAGCCGGTGGCAACAAACGGCACTTTCCCGCCGGAATAATCCTGCACATTGGCAACTGCCGGGCTGATGGTGATCAGCGTCGGAATGCCCGGATTGTTTTTCGATGTCGGTGCGGGCGCGAATGAATCGCACGCGAGAGCGATGATGGCGACGAATGAGAGCGAAGCGATCAAAAGTGGGAGTCTTAAGCTTCGCATGGCAGACCTCCACACAATTACCAACCCATTTTAGATCAGGAAGTTGCCCGTCCCGCAGCGCCTCGCACGACAAGGTGACAAAGGTCGCGGCGTAAAAAGATTCCGAGAGTTACGGCAGCGTTCGGCGTGCGGGTTTCCCCGCCGCAGGTTTGTAATCTGCCGGATAGAGCACCACGCAACGGTTGAATCCCTCCCCGTCGCTCTCCGTGCGTAGATCGGACTGATCCCGCAGCGCCAGATGCACCATGCGCCGCTCCCGCGATGACATCGGCGCGAAATGATATGGCGTTCCCGTCTGCCGCACTTTCTCTGCCGCTACGCCCGCCGCCATACGCAATTCCTGAAATCTCATCGACCGCTGGTTCTTGCAATCGAAGGAAATCTTATCGTGCTCGCCCGAGGGCAAATGCAGAATCTCCAGTGCCAGCAATTCGAGCGCGCGCAGCAACTCGCCGCCGCGGTCGAGCAACAGGCTCGAGTCTGGCCCCGAAAAGTCGACAAAGATTTCCGGTTTCTCCCACTCGCTTTTCGCTGGTGGGTCGACAACAATCCGGTACTTGAGATGCAGTCCGCCATCGCTGACCACCGATTGCAGGAACTCGTTGATTCGGTTCGCGGTTGCCACTTTATCCATAATTCGCTCTGCGCCTCGGCTATTTCTCCTTTTTCCTTGCGCGCTTTTCCATCATCTCGCGCATTTCCCGTCCCAGCTTGGTGCGGTTCATCACCGCTTGCTGGGCCATGGAAATCAGGTTGCTCTCGGCATAATACAGGTTCAATCCTGCCTGCAGATTAAAGAAGATGAAGCCCATAAACAGCGGCATCATCCAGTTCATCATTTTCTGCTGCTGCGGATCCATGCCCATCTGCGGCGTCATCCGCTGCATGGCGATCATGCCGATCACCATGATGATGGGCAGGATGAAATACGGATCGCGTGCCGAAAGATCTGGCACCCAGAGCCAATGCGCCTGGCGCAGGTCGATCGCGGTTTCCAGCATGCGGTAATAGGCGTACAGGAACGGCAGTTGAATGATCAGCGGCAGGCAGCCACCCGCTGGATTCACGCCCTCCTTCTTATAGAGCGCGGAAATCTCCTCGTTCATCTGCGCCTTGCGTGGATCGCGCAGGCTGTATTTCTTGTATTTCTCCTGGATCGACTTGATCTGCGGCGCGACCCGCTGCATCTTCAGCATGGATTTCATCTGCGTAATACGCAGCGGCAGGAGCGCGACTGTGATAATCAGGGTTTGGATGACAATCGCCCATCCCCAGTTGGGCACGTATTTGTATGTCCACTTCAGCCAGATGAACAGCGGGCGCGCCAGCAGCCCCCACCAGCCGTAATCCACAATTCCGCGGAGATCGCTATCGCCGTTGTGTACCGTTGGAATCGAAATGGATTCGAGCGCGGCGCTCTCTTTTGGGCCAACAAACATGCGCTCCTGGGTCGGTCCGCGAAGATTGCCGACTGCCGCTCCCAGTACCTCCGCCTTTGCAGTTCCGTTCTCGCCCGCCTTCTGAATCTGCATCGCATTGCGCAGCGTGATCAGCGCCGCGTTGTCGGTATCGTTTGGGATAAACAACGCCGTGAAATATTGATCGTCGGTCCCACCCCATTCGAAGGGTCCCTTGACCGTGCTGCCGCTGCTCACGTTCTTGAGCGAAATGCGCAGGATGTAATTCGGGAAGAAAAGAGCCTTGCGGTCGGTCGAAAGATCGTTGTGATAGTCGATGCGCGCTGGCGCATAGGAGGCCGGCGTTACCTGGTCGCCAAATCCCGCAGGCCACGCGGGCGCTGCAAAAGTCTCAACGCCCTTGTAGAACACTGATGTATCGACTTTCAAAACATAAGAGTCAGCGAAGTGAAACGTCTTTCGCACCACCAGATCGTGATCTGCATATTCGAAGCTGATCTCCGCCGGCGCCGAGAGATTTCCTTCTTTCGAGGGCACGTAAAGAACCGAGTTCAGGCGGTCGCGCAGCGTCTCGTCATAGGTCCACAGCGAGAGTGGATAACCAAACTTTGCCGCTGCCGCGCTATTGACCAGATCGAGCTCTCCGGTCTGCGCATCGTTTTTGTATTTCTTCAGGATCCAAGATTTCACCTGCGCTCCGCGATTGGTGAAGGTGATCCTGTAAAGATCGCTGTCGATCACCGTCTCGCTCTCCGCCGCAGCTTGTTTCGTCTCAACCGGAGGCGGAGTCGCCGGGGCCGCAATCGTAGCCGAAACCGGCGGCGCGCTTGCATTCTGCGCCGGCGCAGCCTGCTTCGGATGCGTCTCCACCGGAGGCTGCGGCCCATATTTCTTCAGCAGCGGCTCGGCGAAAATCAGGACAATAAAAGTCAGCAGGAAGACAAGCAGAAGCCTTCGCTCTGCGCCCGGTTCTTGTTGAGGATTTTGATATTCAGGCAAAGTTTGCTTACCGTGCAACTGTCTCTGGATCTAGAACTCCAGCCTTCCGCTCAGCACTTGGTTTCGCTCGGACGCTTCGCTACCGGATCGTATCCGCTTCCCCCGAACGGATGGCAGCGCATGATTCTGGCAAACGCCATCCATCCTCCCCGCAACGCGCCGTAGCGCTCTACCGCCTCCATGGCGTACTCCGAGCACGTCGGCAGGTAGCGGCACGCCGCGGGCAGAAATGGCGAAATCGCCAGCTTGTAGCCGCGCAAGAGTTGGAGCACCGCGAATTTTCCCAAGCTCTTCACCAATCGGCCTTTCAAAATCGGCTTTCCGCTTCCACTTTCCCAGGGGTTACTTTCCATCTGTGCTGCCCCCCGAACTCGGCGACAGCTTCTTCTCGACCACCCCGAAGGCCCGCCTGACTTCGCCGAGCACTTCGGCAAACTCAATCTTCAGCAGGCTCTTTTTCGGGTTAATCACAACATCTGCCGCTACTCCGCTTGCAGGCAGCGACATGCGAACCGCTTCCCGCAACCGCCGCTTCATGCGATTGCGGTCGACCGCCCCGCCCAGCGCCCGTCCCACCGTAAATCCCACCCGCAAACCTGATGGTTGCGCCGTCGCTTCTCCTGCCTGCGCATCCAACGCCCGGGGCAAATAAAAAACCGTCATCGAGGTGGAAAAATGCCGCCGCCCCTCCCGGTAAACCCTGTCGAAGTCAGCATGGCGCAAAAGTCGTGCGCTGCGGGGAAATCGTCCTGCGTTCTTTGGCGACATGACAGAATTCGGCTGAATTCCTCGCACCCCAGGCCATTACGTCCTGAAGCCGCAAACGGCTGATCGTCTCGACTGTAGAAACGCGCGGCGCCAAGTAGCTACTCGCGGAAACCCGGCTTCACGGATACCCGCTTGCGCCCTTTGGCGCGGCGGCGGGAAAGAACCTTCTGGCCGCCCTGGGTCTTCATGCGCGTGCGAAACCCGTGCTTCTTGCTTCGCTTGCGCCGGTTAGGTTGGAACGTACGCTTAGGCATGTAAGATTGCTGCTCCTGATCGCCTCGACATTCTTAGGGCAAACGTCGAGTATAAATGAGCCGCTGGCGTCAGGGCAAAGGCGCCGCGGCGGGAACGGTGTTATTCGGCGTCAATGAGTGTAATAGCGATTGCACTCAAAACCCCCCGCCGGGGCATTTTGAGTGCAGCTGGAAGCCGAAGCGGTTCGCGAACGAGGTGCGCAAGTTCTTGCATCTTGCCAGCCCACAGCTGGCGCGTGTAGCCTTCCTACCACGCTGATCTATTGACCCCTCGCCGTCAATCAAATGGCAGCGCTTTCCGTCTCGCATATCGGATAACCGGCTCTGCAAGGAGAAAACCATGGCACGTACTTACACTTCTCACCTTTCCGTCATCGGCAAATTAGCTGCGTTTAGCCTGGCCATCGTAGCCTTAAGCCTTGCCGCCATCGCGCAGACGAATGCCGTGCCTTACGCCAGTCAGCCGCTGATTCCGGCTTCAGCCACGCCCGGAAGCGTGGCGTTTACTCTGACCGTGAACGGCACTGGTTTCGCCACCGGCGCAGTGGTCAACTGGAACGGCTCGCCGCGCACGACCACATTTGTTTCCAGCAGTAGCTTGCAGGCAAGCATCACGGCGGCAGATGTCGCGACCAACCGCACGGCCACGATAACCGTGGTAAATCCTGCTCCGGGTGGCGGTGCTTCTAATCCTGTGTTCTTTCCTGTACGCAAGCCGCTGTCCTCCGTAGCTGCCGCGGTGGATGACAACTACACGAGCGTGACCGGTGGCAATGTCGTGATCGCTTCCGACTTCTTCAACGACGGTAAGCAGGATCTTGTCGTCGCTGTCACCAACGGCGATGCTCAAACCGCCGTGCTCAATTTCTATCGCGGCAATGGCACGGGATCTTTCACCGCGCCGGTTACCTCCAGTGCCTCGATTCCTGTCGCCTACATGTTCACCGGCGATTTCAACAACGATGGCAAGCTCGACATTCTAGTGGGAGATGGCGCCACCGACTTCGCGTCGCAGGCGGCTGTGTTTCTGGGAGACGGTCACGGCAATTTCAAACAGCAGGCGCTCTCCGACAACATGGGCGATTTTGGCCAACCGGTCGCGGTCGCCGATTTTAACGGCGACGGCAACCTCGACATGATTTACTACGGCGAGGCCGAGGGCTATGCCGGGTTATTTGTTCTTCTTGGCAACGGCAACGGCACGTTCCAGAACCCCACTGCGGCCCGCACGATTCCGAACATTGGAAATCCGGGAGTAGCAGTCGGCGATTTTAATGGCGACGGCATCCTCGACCTGGCCGTCGGAAGCAGCCCCTTCACCACCGCGAATGCTCCGGTTCAGATTTACCTCGGGAATGGCGATGGTACGTTCCGCGCGGGCGCATCCTATACGCAGGGCGAAAACACCATGGTTGCCGCCGATGTGAACGGCGACGGCAAACTCGATCTGGTTTACACCAATGCCAGCAATAGCAGTCCCACCGGTCTGTGCGTGATGCTTGGCAACGGCGATGGCACGTTCACCCCGGGCAGCTGTGTTGGAACCGGCACCGAAGCAAGTATCCAGTTGGCTGACTTCAACGGCGACGGCAAACTCGACGTCGTGGCGAGCCAAGCAGCCGTTTATCTCGGGAACGGCGACGGCACCTTCCAGAATCTGATTCCTTTGCCTTTTACCGCCGGAAGTGATGGCGCGGCGCTCGCCGTGGGCGACTTCAACAATGATGGCGAACTGGATTTGGCCTTTCCAACTTTTAGCTCGACTGCGCTCGAGCCGGCCGAAGTGGCGCTGCAGACCACACTCAGCATCTCGACGGCCAGCCTCAATTTCAGCAGCCATAACATCGGGCAACAGAGCAAGCCGCAAGCCATCACACTCACCAACATCGGCACCGTGCGCGTATCCGTCCCCAGCGTCATGCTGACCGGAGCCGATCCCGGCGACTTCATCGAGCAGGGTCAATGCGCATCCGGTATCAGGCCCGGCGGAACCTGCACGCTGCAGGTCGCATTCAAGCCCACGGCCAAAGGCGCAAGGACCGCCTCGTTGAGCATCGCCTATGGCGGAGCTTTGGGGAGTCCGCAGGCAGTGGCGCTCTCGGGGTACGGGAATTAACTGGTTCGACATTCACGATAAGCACGAGGTCAGCAAAAAGGCCCCGAAGTTCGGGGCCTTTTTGCTTGCTGCCGAGGGAGCGTTTTTCAAAACCCGGTTCAGCGAGCCTCCAAGCTAGTCGCCCGTTCACCGGTCGGTTTTCCGACGCTTTCACGAATGAATCAATACATTCTGCACCACTCGGCTAATGGCCCCATTCGGACTCGGGCAATCCGGCTTCAGTCCGTAATGCAGCGAGAAGAAAAGCCCGAGCAGCTGCCCAAAAATGACATCCAGCGGCGGACGGTAGTCGTCGCCGAATCCTGGTGGCAGCGCATGCGTAAGAACATGCTCGGCCAATCCGTTGAGCCGTGAGTTCGGCGCTGCAGTCACCAGCACGCGGGTCTTTACTAATCCCTTTTTGCCGATTTCCTCCAGCAGATCCATCTCGTAACCCAGCACCTTGGCTTCTCCCGAAAGAAACGCCACCAGTATGGTTTGATCATCGAGCGCTGCCATCGGACCATGCCGCAACCCCAGCGCCGATTCCGACATGGTCTGTACTCGCCCGGCAGTCAGCTCCAGCGCCTTCAATGCCGATTCCGTGGCCACTGCCTTCAACGGTCCCGAACCGATGAAGCACGCTTTCGCGCAGTTCCGCTTCGCAAGCCCGGCTGTGCACACGGAAGCCGTCTCCAGAAACTTTGCTCCCGCTTCCGCCATCTGCCGCAGAATTTTTTCGTACCCTTCGAGGCCATCAGTGTGCGCCAGGCATTGCCCAAAAACCACCATGTTCGAAAATGAACTGGTCATGGCCAGGCCACGGTCATTGACTTCGTCCGGAAGCACAGCCGCCAGCATCTGCGGACGCCGCTCCGCCATCTGCAGCATCTTTCCCTGCGCGTTGCAGGTGACGATCAGGTGATGAATCCCCGGATGCGCTTTCAGCGCCCGCTCGATCACCGCCAGCCCCTCCGGACTTTCGCCCGAACGCGAAAACGAAATCCAGAGATAATTACGCCCCGGCAGCAGCCACTGCTCCGCGTGCGTCAAGAGATCGGTGCTCGGAACCGCCAGCACCTCGCAGTGCCAGCATCGCCTGAGCAACTGCGCCAGCGATCGGCCGATGTAATCCGATGTTCCCGCTCCAATCAGGAACACCGTCGGCCGCCGTGCCGGATCCCAGCTCACGCCCGCCGACTGAAGAAACCGCTTAATTTCAGCATGCCGTTCGCAAAAACTCCGATACGTCGCCAGCCAGGTTTCCGGCTGCTGCGCGATTTCTTGCGGGGTGTACAACAGGCCTGACGCCTTCTTGTCGTCCGTAGGAAGCGCCAGCAGGGTGGGCAGAGAATTCATAGGGCGGGCAATCAATCGAAATTAAACGCAATAAATACTAACAAATCATAATCAGAAAGGAAACACGCTTTCTACTCCAACGGCGTCTCGATTCGATCGGTGCTACTTCGGCTCCGCATAGCGCTGGTACAGCTCCGGCCGGAAGACGGTGTCGATCCTCCCCTTGACGGAAACCTCGAAGCTCTTTTCGAACCGCACGCCCTCGATGCCCTCCGCCGTCAAGCGCACGGTAAAGTTTCCGGCATGCGTATACGAATGCGTAACGTTGGCCCCATCGAGGCTCGTGCCATCACCGAAATCCCAATGATATGAAATCGCCGGCACACTGCCTTCCGCGGTCTGGGCCGAAAACGTCGTAGGTTTTCCGTTTTCGATTTCCTTGGCGGCATTCACCGTCATCGACGGCGCCGAAGCTGGCGCCGAAGTGTCAACAATCTTCAACATCCGCACCGAATGCGGCGGCAGCTTCAGAGAGATCGAAGCCTGATTTTCTGCAACCCGGCTCTCGGCTTGGCCGCCTGAAAAAACATCCGAAACCGTGTTGTGCTGGCCAACTCCGGGCTCCGACAAGAGATCGGCAAGCGCGAAATCATGTGCGCGCTCTTTCTCCGTCCAGTTGAAAACCGCTAAGATCGATTGCCGCTTGCTTTCCCGCAGCAGAAAAATACTCGGCATCTCATCCTCGGGGGCATAGCTCATCAGGTCGAGCGGCTTTGCCGCGCGGCCCAGCTTTACCATATTCAGCACATCGTGATTCTTGAGCAAATCCATGCGGCTCGAATCCAAAAAAAGCGTCGGCAAGTCATCGCCGATTTCGAACATTCCTCCCGAGACCGCGGCCAGCGCAACCGCAACCTGCGCCTCGTCGAGCGTCAGCGTTCGTGCCCCGCCATGATCCTGCTGCGCGGCATAAGCCTGGTCCGAAACCGAAAACGCATCGGGATCGGCAACAAAATAATTCCTGTTCATGTAATAACGTGCGGCAATGCCAGGAGCTGCATCGCGGCTGGCGTCGAACGTATGCCCGGTATCGCAGGAAATTCGCCCCGTATCCACTAGGCCAACCGGATTCAGCATCACGCTGCCGTCTTTATCGAGCAGTACATTTTCTCCCACCGTGTCGCGGATTATCTGCAACCCGATTCGCTGCGCTTCCATCGCCGTCGTGTTCGGACGATAGTAGTAGCCTTCGATCGCGCTATCGTCCATGAAATCCATCTTGATATAG
>JASHTD010000434.1 GCA_030040725.1 Candidatus Sulfotelmatobacter sp.
GTTGAAAGCTCGGGTGATAATCACAACCTATAATCAACATGTTCGGCTCCTTTCTCCGAGCCTGTTGGTTGGCTTAGCACCACCAACTTTACTCGGGTATCGGAGTCGACATTGTCATGCAATCAATTACACTCATTGACCCGTTGATGAGTGTGATCCGCGCGGGATTTTTCGCCATTTGTTTTCCTGTTGCAGACCAACCCAGAACTGGAGAGACTAACGTACATTCGAGTCCGTATTAAAAAGGGGCATCATGGATCGATCCGCGCTGGCTGCGAGAATCTTGAAAACAGATGGGGTGCTGCTCTTGGTCGTGGCGCTGATTCACTTCGCGGCCACCCCGTTTGCTTTTCGCTTTGTTTCAAGTCAGTCAACACCTGAGGCGTTTGTACAAATCGGGCCGCCTTTCTTGCTGAGTTTCATTGTCGTAGGCATACTCTTGGTTCCCATTGGTCTGAGCACTGTCTATTGCGCCGATTCTTTTCTCCGAGGGGAACGCTGGGCGCGGGTCATCTATAGCTTCAACGCTCTGGGGGTTTTCCTATTGCCGGTAGCCCTTGTGACGATCATGCCCGCCCGATATTTTCGGGCAATTCCCTTTTTTGTTGCCGCGACACTGGTGGGGATCGTCGCAATCTCTATGGCTCTCCCGCTCGTCCTTAAACCTTCCGGTTCGCCACATCCAACCAATAAGTAGACCAGAAGCTACAAGTCACTTGTTGTTAACAAGCGCTACCCTCAAGTTCCCAGCCACGGGTCAGTAAGCGAGATCCGGATTCATCGACAGTTAGGATGCAAGACGCCACCCGCACAGCCATTCCGGAAGCAACGCCAACCCGGTGCCAATGATGAGAAGTGGCTCGCCTTCGGAAAGAATCCGCCTGCGTTGCTTTGCGGTCAGCAGGAATTAGCCCGACATGGGGACTTGCGTCACCGAATTGGGTATAGCGGCTGCAACACAGCTAGCCCTGCCAGACATGTTTGCCGCAGGCGCATTGCACGCTATCGGTAGGCCGTCGTTTGGTCAGTTGCTGTTTGCAAATCGGGCACGGTTTGGTCATCACATAAGTCATGGCCTCAACTCCTTCGCGTACTAAACACTTTGACGCTTCGCGAAAGCGCCCGAAAACGGCATGCAGTAACTCCTGGGCGAATATCAGGTTTCTCATCTTCTGTTTTCAGGTCAATCTGTGTCTAAAAGTAAGCATGCCGCCGCTTGTGAGTGCTAAGCCGCAATTTCTCTGTCGCCTGCTGCCACCCTGGGAACATCCCACAACAAACCAGGCCGGTATCGGCAATTGCCCCTGTTTGGCTCGAACTATTGAGAGCGCTGTTTTGCGAGAATCGGCTCGGACTGCGACCAAGTCATAAACGCCGAAAAATTTGCGAAATCAGGCCTTTAGCGGCGCTCGTTGACGTGACGATGAGTGTCGTTGATTCCATCCAGGGAGAGAATGATCTCCCGTCAACAGGGACGGACTGTTTTGCGCCCGAGCGCATTCACAGTTTGCGTTGATAGCGGATTTCGTTTACGGTCACGCCCCACATCGTGTCTTTACGCTGGAGGCCGTCGGGCGTCCACTGATCCCTTCGATAAAAACGATCCGCACGTACATTACCCATCAGAACCCACAAGAGCGCATTGCCAAAGCCCAATCCCACGAGCCGTTCGCGAGCTGCCGATAGAAGAGCCTTCCCAATACCATGACTCCAGTAGTCAGGATCAACATACAGCGCGCACAGTTCGGCATAACCCGCCAAGTCCGAGTCGCGCGACGGCGCTGTGGTGGCAAACCCGCGAATCAGTCCCGCTTCAACCGCCACGATGGTCTGCGGCCTCTGCGGATCGCGGGTCGCGAAGTCATATCTTTGCGCCCTGTCTTCGGGGCGAAGTTTGTCGAGGTACTCGTCTGGGAGGAGCCCCCGATAGGCCGATTGCCATGAACGAACATGCACCCGAGCCACAGACATCGCATCTGCAGATTCAGCGGCTCGAAGAAGCATGCCGAAGTATCGCACGAATGCCAATGCTCGGAGGGATAGCTGTCGTGATCAGGCGTTCGCACTCGTTGACGCGGCGATGAGTGTGATTGACTCCATGACAATGTCCGCCCCGGTGCCCGAGCAGACTTTGCAGGCGCAATCGCGACGTTACGCCATCTCCGAGAGGCTGCTACCATCGCTGGATGTTCAATTTTGGAAAACCGAAGACAGTTAGCGATTGGATAGTTCACATCGCGGGGGCCCTCGTCGCGATATTCCTTGTGGGGTGGATGCTTCGCGTGTACGTGCTGTGAATGCACTCAAAACCCTTCGGCCGGGTCAATGAGTGAAATGGGATTTATCGCCAACTGATACAGTCCGGGTTGCCGAGGGCCATCGGCGACCCGCCCGGAAATGCAACCGCGTCTGAACTGCGAGCAAAAATAATCGTTCGGGCCTTACGGAAACATATTATTACGCCAACTTCGGCCGCCACAGGGGACGTGCGGCATGGCGCCTGCCAGTTCTCCCAGTGTCCCCGCTCCAGCAGCAGCGATACAGTTATGTGCACCGCTTGCTCAAATGCGCAATTTGTTTTCGTCGTCCAGCTTGTGATAAAGGAAAAGAATGATTTTCTTGCGGGAACGGCCACATGGCTTAAGGGCAGCACTACTGATCGCGCTGTTGGCGGGCGGGACCCTGCACAACGCCGGCGCAGAGGATAACGGTCTCGAGCGCACGCCCGTCCTTGGCTGGAGTAGTTGGAGCTTCCTGCGCAAACAGCCCACGGCAGATCGAATGAACGCCCAGGCGCTCGCCCTGCACAATTCCGGATTGCAAAAGATGGGTTACGAATACATAAATCTCGACGACTTCTGGTATCAGTGTCCGGGACCGCAAGGTCCCAACGTCGATCAATATGGCCGCTGGATAACAGACTCATCGAAATTCCCGCCCCAGGGAGATACCGATGGGATCAAGCTAGTCGCCGACTACATTCACAGTCTCGGGATGAAGTTCGGAATTTATGTTACGCCGGGCATTTCCAGGCAGGCAGTCAGCCGGAACACGCAAATTAAAGGGACATCGTACACGGCTGCGCAGATTGCCGAAACGTCCGTAAAAGAGAACAACTACAACTGCAAGGGCATGGTCCGCATTGACTACAACAAGCCGGGGGCGCAGGAGTTTACCAATTCATGGGCAAATATGCTCGCAGCCTGGGGTGTCGATTACATCAAAATTGACGGCATGACAGACAGCAATGCGGCTGACGTTAAGGCATGGTCGAATGCGATACGGCAAAGCGGGCGCCCTATGGTCCTGGACGTCACGCAAGGGGACCTTACAACCGCAATCGCCCCGACGTTGATGAAGTATGCCAATCAATGGGAATTCCCGCCGGACATCGAGTGCTATAAGTGCGAAAAGGGAGGCAGCAGCTACCCGCTGACCAGTTGGTCCGACGTTGCCAAACGCTTCAACTACGTGGCGGAGTGGCAGCCTTACGCTGGCCCCGGCGCTTTCAATGACTACGACTCCATCGAAGTGGGAAATGGCAGCAACGACGGGTTGACTCCGGTCGAGCGCCAGACTCAGATCAGTCTCTGGGCTCTCGGAGCGGCGCCCTTCATCCTCGGCATCGATCTTACTCACCTCGATCCAGCGGATCTGCAGAAATACCTGGAGAACTCCGAAGTCCTTGCTGTCGACCAGGATTCCATCGCCGCGAAAAGAGTGCTCAATACCGGAAACCAGCAGGTGTTCGCAAAGACGGAGCCCAACGGAGACGTGATCATCGGTTTGTTCAACACCGGCGGCAAGGCACAGGAAGTCTCTGTTCCATCGTCCACCATAGGCCTGCCCGAAAATGAAAGCGGCTATTCCTTACACGACCTGTGGACCGGCGAGACCAGAAAAACAAACAGCACCATGAGTGCTGTTGTTCCATCGCATGGAGTCGGCCTCTACCGCGTCAAAGCGACATCAACTACTCAATAGCTGACGACCCAGTCTGGATCGCCAATTCCTATCTCCTTGGATCCATGGATTCGCGACAGCCCACCCCTACGCGGTCGTCTGCTTCGCCCCCTGCCCCGCCACCTTGCCCACGATCTCCCGCACTTCCTGAAGTAATCTCTCTGATCCCTTATCCAGCTCGAGCGTCGACTTTTCCAGAAATGCCGCTGCGCCATCTTCCTGCAGCCGCGCCGCATTCTTTTGCGTCATGCCCGTGATCACCACCACCGGGATCGCTCTCGTGGACGTATCTTTTTTCAACGCTTTCAGCACATCCAGGCCGCTCATCTTCGGCAGCAGCATATCCAGCAGAATCAGGTCCGGCAGCTTCGCTTGCGCCGCCCGCAACGCTTCTTCACCATCGGCCGCGGTGCACACTTCATAGCCCGCTCGCACCAGCGCCCGTTCCGTCGCCAGCCGCAAAAACTTGCTGTCTTCCACCAGCAAGATCTTCGTCACCGATCATCCTCCGCCGCCCGCCACCGAATCTGGGCTCCATCGGTGCATCCCACTCCAAGTCTGGGCGCTTATCATTTCCTATCGGCAACTTTTTACTTCGCAGCAGACCGGGCTGCCTGCCCATCCCTCCTCCAACTCATAATTTGAGTTTGCTAAGAAAATCGGCCTCTTTCATCAGCGCCTTCACCGCCGCGCTGAACACCTTCCTCGCCTCCGGCGCTTCTTTCGGCGCTATCGACTTATCGATGAGCAGCATCGCTGCTCCGTGTCCCAGCATCCATAATGCCGTTAGCATCGTCTCTTGGCTCTTCTCCGATCCTCCCAGCCGGCCCTGCAGCTTCCCTTTCATGACGGCGCGCGCTGGCCGTATCACCTGCTCGCCCGCCCGTGGCGAATGATCCAGTTCGTAATTGTGCTGATAGAAAAGCTCGTAGTCCCACGGATGTTCCAGCGCATACTCCAGGTATTTCTCGCAAGCCTCTTCCACGGTTGCGGCCCGCTCCAACTCCGCGGCAATCTCCAGCCGGACGCGGCGCAGCATCCCCCTCAGCAGGTCGTCGCGGTCTCGAAATCGCCGGTACACCGCCGGCGTGTTCGTTCCCGCCGCGCGCGCCACTGCGCGCATGGTCAAACTGCCCGCTCCGCCCTTTTCCCATAACCTCCGGGCCGCTTCCAGAATCTTGACTTCCAGTTCAGGATCCGATGGCCGCGCCACGTTCCCCTCCACAATTGCCAATTTGTTTTGTTATGTATACGTCGTAACTATAACACCGTACAGGAAATAAACCACCACTATTAAACGCTTTTAATTATGTTGACAGCGTACATATAACGTTGTATAAGTAATTAATTCCGCCCGTGGGGAAAATTTAATATTGTGGGAGTTTCAAAAATGCTTTCCTGGGATAACCCTGGCGATCGGGTTGCGATCGCCCAGATGAATTCCGAGCTGCAGCACGCCCAGCTGGAGCTGCTCAGCGCTCACTGTGCCACACATCAATTGCGGCTGCGCTTCACGCTCGA
>JASHTD010000435.1 GCA_030040725.1 Candidatus Sulfotelmatobacter sp.
CTCCCTGGTCCTTTTCTTCTGGCCTCAAGGTATCGCCGTCATCGAACTTGCTCATCGCTATCCTGGGGAAGGCGGTGTTTATCTATGGGCCAAAGAAGTGTTTGGCGACTTCCACGGATTTCTCTCCGGCTGGTGCTATTGGACTAACAACATGCTCTACGTGCCGACGGTCATGCTTTATTTCGTCGGGGTCTCGGTTTTTGCGCTCGGTCCGGGCCACGCTGCTCTTGCTGACAATAAAACTTTTGCGCTGGTCACCTCGCTCGCACTGATGGGAGTGCTCACGATTCTCAACATCGTCGGCCTGGGGGTCGGCAAGTGGGTCAACAATATCGGGGCGATCGGGACTTTCATCGCGGCCGCAGTCCTGATCGGTTTAGGCGTTGTAATCTGGATACGATTTGGCTCCAACATCAGCGCTGCAGATTTCAAGATTCCCGCCAACCCGCGCTTCGTTCTCAACTCCTTCGGCGTAATTTGCTTTGGCCTCGTCGGCCTCGAACTCGCCTCTGTGATGGGCGACGAAATCAAGGATCCCGGCCGAACCCTTCCGGGCGCAGTCGCCTGGGGCGGGGTTCTGTCGGGTACGCTTTATGTTGGCGCGACGCTCACCATCCTCGTCGCGATTGGGAAGGACGTGAATGTACTGCAGGGAATCGTGCAAGCGGTCAGCCACATGGCCGGCCGCGTCGGCCTGGCGTGGATCATCGTTCCGTTCTCGCTCATGCTGAGCCTTTCCATCGCCGGTATTGGCTCCGCCTGGATGGGCGGCTGCGCCCGCATTCCGTTCGTCGCGGGTCTCGATTCGTACATGCCTTCCTGGCTCGGCAAGGTTCATCCCCGGTACACAACGCCGTATCCGGCATTGATTGTGCAGGCTATCGTGTCCGCGGTGCTGGTAATCATGAATTTCGCCGGAGCCGGTGTGCAGGAAACATTTCAAAAACTTCTTTCGCTCGCGGTCGTCTTACAACTGGTTCCCTTTGTTTACATGTTCGCGGCGCTGGTGAGGTTTGCCATTCGAGAATCGGAGCCTCGCGGCCAGTACAGCCGCGCCACATTATTTCTGGCCGGTGCGAGCGGATTGCTGACAACGATTCTCGGAATAGCGCTGGTGTTTTTTCCCGCGCAACAGATCACTTCGCTTTGGTCGTACGAGTTGTGGATGTTCGGAGGCACGGCATTTTTCGTCGGCCTGGCGGCTTTTTTCTTTTTTGTGTACGGTCGTCGCAAGGTTTTGAAGGGAAGCGGTTTTAGCCGTTCCCTGCAGGAGCCGGAACTCAAGCGGCTTTAGCCGCTAGGTGAAGCTTCGTATCCGGTCAAGACTCGCATTGAGTCAAACTTTGTATCAGGGCACGGCTTCAGCCGTGCCGATTACGCGTAAAGAAGATTGGGGCTTTAGCCCCTGTAGGGAGAATATATGCCCAGCGGAGTTCAAACCGAAATCAAGACCTACCAAATCCACATCAACGGCGAATGGACCGACAGCAAGTCAAACAAGACTTTACCTGTCTACGATCCCTCCACGGAAGAAGTAATCGCCCACGTTCCCGATTGCAACGCCGAAGATGTAAACCGCGCCGTGGCTGCCGCCAAAGCCGCATTCGAAGATGGTCCGTGGGCCACGACGACTGCGCAGGAACGCGGTCGTGTTCTGTTCCGGCTTTCCGAAAAGATCCGCGCCAATCTTGCTTCGCTCGCCGAACTTGAGTGCCGCAACACCGGTAAGCCGATCGTCGAAGCAGAGTTTGACATCAACGACGCCGCGACTTGCTTCGAATACTATGGCGGCCTCGCCACAAAAGTGGTTGGATATGTGAACCCAGTTCCTGACAATGCGATGTCGCTTTCGCTGAAAGAGCCGGTCGGGGTTGCAGGACAGATCATTCCTTGGAATTACCCATTACTCATGGCCGCATGGAAACTGGCGCCGGCTATCGCCGCGGGATGCACATGCGTCCTCAAGCCTGCAGAACAGACTCCGCTCACTGCTCTTGAATTCGCAAAATATTTTTCCGATTGCGGCCTGCCTCCGGGCGTGGTCAATATCGTGACCGGATTCGGTGAAACCTGCGGTGCGCCCATTGTGCAGCATCCCGATGTAAATAAGATTGCCTTCACCGGCAGCGCAGCGGTTGGCAAGATCATCGTGAAACAGGCTGCCGATACGGTGAAGCGCGTCACGCTCGAACTCGGCGGCAAGTCGCCAAACATCTTTTTTGCCGACGCCGATTTCGAAGCTGCGATCGACGGCGCATTGTTTGGCGTCTTTATCAATCAGGGCGAAGTCTGCTCGGCCGGTAGCCGGATCCTCGTGCAAAAATCCATCTACAAGAATTTTGTCGATGCCATGAGCGAAAAAGCAAAGAAAATCAAACTCGGCCCTCCTCTAGAACGCGAGACCAAGATGGGTCCTCTGGTCAGCAAAGAACAGTACGACCGCGTCAACGAGTATCTCGCTGTTGGCAAGAAAGAAGCCAAACTTGCCTCCGGCGGCGGACGGCCGGAAAAAATCGCCAAGGGCTATTACGTTCAGCCGACAATTTTCTATGACGTGAACAACTCGGCCCGCATCGCCCGCGAAGAAATCTTTGGGCCTGTTGCTGCTGTGATTCCGTTCGACGATGAAAAAGACGCGCTCAAGATTGCCAATGATTCTCCCTATGGCCTTGCCGCTGCTGTTTGGACCCGCGACATTTTCAGGGCAATGCGCGCGGTAAAAGCTCTGCGGGCAGGCATCGTGTGGGTCAATCACATGCAACCAACTTATGTAGAAGCGCCCTGGGGTGGATACAAGCAATCCGGCTTCGGCCGCGAACTCGGTCCCTGGGGTATCGAAGAATATCTCGAAACCAAGCAGGTGTTTATCAACCTGAACGAGCAACCAATCGGCTGGTACTAAGAAATGAGGAGACGGTCTCTAGAGTCTTGTCATCCGGAGCGAGGATTGTGCTTCGCTGTAGCGAAGTACAACCGCAGTCGAAGGACCTCTGTATTTTGTGCCGCCGCAGTCTCAGGGAGTTCTCACGAGAAACTGACATGAGTACGATTGGTATCAAGACTTCAATCCCCGGTCCTAAATCGCAGGCTCTCGCCGCGCGCCGCGTCCAAGCTGTACCCCGCGGACTTTCGCACGGTACGCCGATCTATGTCGCCAAAGCCGAAGACGCCTGGCTCGAGGATGTCGATGGCAACCGCTACATCGATTTCGCCGGGGGCATTGGCTGCGCTAACGCCGGCCATCGCCAACAGCCAGTACTTCAAGCCATCCGCGAACAGCTAGATAATTTCCTCCACACCTGCGTGCAGGTTACGCCCTACGAAGGCTACGTCGAGCTCGCCGAGCGCATGAACGTCGCAACGCCGGGCAAGTTTCCCAAGAAAACCTTGTTCGTCAACAGCGGCGCGGAAGCCGTCGAGAATGCAGTCAAGATTGCCCGCGCCTACACAAAGCGCCCTGCGATCATAGCCTTCGAAGACGCTTTCCACGGCCGCACCATGATGACTCTTGCCCTCACGAGCAAGACGCATCCTTATAAAGCTGGTTTTGCGCCTTTTCCCGGCGAGGTTTACCGCGTCCCGTTCGCTTATTGTTATCGCTGCTCGTACAACCTGAAATATCCTTCATGCGAT
>JASHTD010000436.1 GCA_030040725.1 Candidatus Sulfotelmatobacter sp.
CCACGGCTGGCTTGGGATATTCTGGAAGCGGGCACGGAACAAGCGAGCAAGGCGGCGGCTGAGACGATGAAAGATGTACGAGCGGCGATGGGAATGTCGCTAGAGTACGAGACAAGCAAGTAGAGCCCTTTCGTTCATCGTGAGCAGAAGATTTGTAGACGGCGGTAGAAGTAATTCGCGCGAGATCCCTCGCCCCGCTGGAGAGAACGTGGGGCTTCGGGATGACGCCTTCTATTCAGGCAGAATTTCAGGAATGAGCACAGAACGACAGATCGCAGTCGGAGGCGGGCCGCTACCCGAAGCGCCCCGCGAAGTCGCACGGGAAACCAACGTTATTGAGCGTAAATCTCAGGACAAGAAAGAAAGCGATTCGCCGTTTGCCGTTTCAGTGACGAATGTTTATGAAGGGCCTCTCGATCTGCTGCTCGATCTGATTCGCAAGCAGGATATCGACATCTACGATATCCCAATCGCGCGCATTACCGAACAATATCTGGCGTACGTGGAGAAGATTCGCGAGCTGGATGTGAACGTGGCAGCAGAATTTATTTACATGGCCGCGGTGCTGATTCACATCAAGTCGAAGATGCTGTTGCCGCGCGATCCGGCGGCCAAAGCGGAGGAACTGGAAGATCCGCGAACCGAGCTGGTGAACCGGCTGCTGGAACATGAGAAATTCAAGTCGGCGGCGCAGATGCTTTTGCAGAAACAGCAGATTGAAGATGCGGTGCTGACGAATCCGTCGCTGAAAGAGTTTATGGAGGCCGAAGGCACGGAGCCGGAGATTGCGGCCGACGTGATCGACCTGGTGAAGACGTTTCAGCAGGTTGTGGAACGGATGCGGAATCGGCCGCTGATCAACGTGAATGAAGAAACGGTCACGGTGGGGCAGATGATTCAATATCTGCGGCAGCGGCTGGCGCTAGAAACGAGGCCGATCCGGTTGAAGCAGTTGCTGATGCGGGTGGAGTCGCGGCCGGCGCTGGTGTGCATGTTTCTGGCGCTGCTCGAGCTGGTGCGACTGCAGGCGATTCAGGTGCGGCAGGACCGCTTGTTCGGCGAGATCGCAGTACGAAAGCACGTCGGATTTGAGGCGCTGATGAATGAGCAGGCGGCGGTGAGGGATGACTGGAGGTAGGTAAACTGCCGCATCACGAGAGATCCCTCGCCCCGCTGGTGAAAGCGCGGGGGCTTCGGGATGACGCAAAGCACAATCTTATGAGCCTGAAAGCACAACTGGAAGCGATCATCTACGCGGCGGAGACCCCGATCACGACTGAGCAGATGGTGTCGCTGGTGAAGGCATCGGCGATGGCGGAAGGCGCGGCGGACGAGGTGGAAGTGAAATCGCGCGTGCGGGCGGCGCTGGAGGAACTGGTTGCCGATTACAGCGCGCAGGATCATGGGATCGAAATCCGGCAGGTCGCGGGCGGATTCCGCATGTCGACCAAACCGGAGCAGCACGAGATGGTGCGCAGCTTCGCGAAAAGTTTGAAGCCGCCGGTTCGGCTTTCTTTGCCCGCTTTAGAGACGCTGGCGGTGATTGCGTACAAACAGCCGGTGACGGTGCCAGAAATCAGCGAAATTCGCGGCGTGGATTCGGGCGGAGTGATTGCAACGCTGCTCGATCGCAAGCTGATTACAACGGCGGGGCGAAAGCAGGTGATTGGAAGGCCGATTCTCTATAAGACGACGAAAGAATTTCTGATGCGATTTGGCCTGAAGGATGTGAGCGAACTGCCGAGCATGGAAGAGTTCGAGAAACTGGTGGCCGAGTCGTTTCAGGGAGAGTTGATGCCGGCGGAGGCGATTGAACCTGAGGTGAATGCGCCGAGCGAAAGGTTCGCGGGTGCCGATGATGCGGGATCGGGAGATGGGGAGGCGGTCGCGCAGAATTCTGATTTAAAGTCCAGCGCCTGAAGGCGCGAGAGCTTTTGTTGGCTCGTTGGCAGCGCTGAAGCGCTGCGCCACCCAAAAAGTGCGCTGTCAGAGCGAAAGTGCAACTGAATAGTGCCTTATTAGAAAGCTCGCCCTTAAAGGGCTTCACACTATGCCCACCGAACGCCTCCAGAAAATTATTGCTGCAGCGGGGATCGCTTCGCGGCGCAAGGCCGAGGAGTTGATCAGTGGCGGGCACGTGCGCGTGAACGGCGCGGTCATAACCGAACTTGGGACAAAGGCCGACCCGGAAATCGATCACATTCGCGTGAACGGAAAGCTGGTGCAGGGCGCGCAGCGGCACATTTACCTGCTGCTGAATAAACCGAAAGGTTACGTGACGACGGTGAGTGATCCGGAAAACCGGCCGACCGTGATGCAACTGATTCGAGGAGTAAAAAAGCGCGTGTATCCGGTGGGTCGGCTGGATTACGCGAGCGAGGGATTGCTGTTGCTGACCAACGATGGCGGGATGGCCAACAAGCTGATGAAAGCCGCGTCGCAGGTGGCGAAGACTTATGTAGTGAAAGTTGCGGGGGTCCCGGCAAACGAAGCGCTCGAAAAATTGCGCGGCGGGGTTTCGATTGCGACCGATGAGGGTCGGCGGGTGCAGACCGCGCCGGCGGGGATCAAACTGATCAAGGAAGGCAACAATCCGTGGTATGAGGTGACGCTGATCGAGGGACGAAATCGGGAGATCCGGCGCATGTTCGAGAAGGTGGGGCATCATGTTGAGAAGATCAAACGCGTGCGCTACGGCCCGCTGACGCTGGATGTTCCGCCGGGAGAATTCCGCGAGCTGACCTTGCAGGAGGTTGACCGGTTGCGGACAGTGGTGAACCGGCCGACGCGGCGCGAGCTCATTGATCCCCCCATGAGCCGCGATGCACACGAGATCCCCGTTCGGCCACCCTCGTTCCTCGGGTCGCTCAGGGCAGGCTCTCGCTCCGCCTGGAAAAAACGGCTGCGCTCGGGATGACGCCTTGGCGCAGATCAGATTGCCGCAACCGCCCCAGTAGAGGGAGATCGAATAATCCGTAGCGCGAATGATGCCTTCCGTGGCATGATGTGCGACGAGCATGAGCCGTTTTTTTGATCTGGTCTCGAAGCCGGCGCGAGAGATGAGCAGCGCGCTTCCCTTCTTAGCCGCACGGCACGAGTTCGAGCGGCCGCTGATCAAGCTCGATTCCAACGAAAATCCTTTTGGGCCTTCGCCCCGCGCGCTGGAAGCGATAGGAAACGCGCTGGCGACGAGCAATCTATATCCGGATGACGATTGCCGCCCGCTGCGATTGAAGCTGGCGGCGCATCACGGGCTGCCGCCGGAACAGGTGCTGGTAACGGCGGGCTCAACGGCGATGCTGGCCTTGCTTTGCCAAACTTTGCTTGGGCCGGGATTGAATGCGGTCACGAGCGAGCGATCGTTCATTGTGTATTCGATGGCGGTGCATGCGACGGGTGCACAACTGGTCGAAGTACCGATGCGCGACGACACCTACGACCTTGGCGCGATTCTCAGGGCAATCGATGCGAATACTCGCATCATTTTTCTGGCGAATCCGAATAATCCGACGGGCACGATGGTGCCGGCGCAGGCAGTCGAGTGGTTCCTCGGGCAGGTACCGGGACATCTGGTGGTGGTTCTCGACGAGGCTTATTACGAATTTGCTTCGCACTTCGCGAGGTTGCGGCAAGTGACTTACTCGAACTCGCTGGAGTATGTTGCGCGGGGCGCGAGCGTGGTGGTGCTGCGAACATTTTCCAAGGCACACGGGCTAGCGGGACTTCGCGTTGGGTATGGGCTTGGCCCGGCGGAGTTGCTGGGATATTGCGCGCGCATGCGCAACACGTATTCCGTGCCGTCGGTGGCGCAGGCGGCGGCGATGGAAGCGCTGGAGGATACGGAGTACACGGCGCAGGTGGCGGAGAGCAACGCAGTGCAGGCACGACTCCTGGCGCGGGAACTGGAAGGTCTGGGATATCGGATTGCGCCGACGTCGGCGAATTTTTTGTATTGCGATACAGGCGAAGATGCGGCAGGTTTCGCCGGGCGATTAAGGGAAGAGGGCGTGGCCGTGCGTCCGCTGGGAGGGTGGGGCGCGCCGAATTGCATTCGGGTGACGATTGGCACACCGGAGCAAAATGATATTTTTGTGCGGGCGCTACGGAGGGTGGGAGTTGTTCCGGATCGGCGCGGGCCTGCGGCGGCGAGATTCGGCGGTTAGCGGGTCGCCGCGCGGTGATCGTTTCACTCGCGAGGGAGCCCGCGTTTCACTTTTTGCGCTGGTTCTTGCGCAGAGCTTCCATCATTGAGGTAATCCGCCTTTCGCGGGTCTCCGGCTTCTTCGCATCTTCGATCGCGCGCACATATTCTTTCTGGTGGGTGAACGAAAGCTTCTCCCATGAAGCTTTGGCCGCGGGATCGGCCGCGATTTGCTTCTTTAGATATGCCGGAACCTCGACCTTGCGCTCGTCTGCATCGAACTCCATGACCACATCGACCGTGTCACCGGCTTTGCAGTGCGCGCCGGCACGCATTTGAGCGTTCACGGCCATCATGTGCCCGTCTCCCATATTCATCAGCGAACTACGAAAGGGAAAACCATTGATCGTTCCCTTCACCGGCACGCGTCCACGGCGCTGGAAAACCGCGACGACGTCGAATGGAGGTGTGATCCCGGCTGCATCAATTTCGGAATGACCAATCAATTTCGTTTTGAATTTGTGTTGTGTCATTTCATATCCTTCGCAAAGTTCTGGCTTGCCAAGTCCGCGAGATGCGCCGCGCCGTACAAGCCGGCATCGCTGCCCAGCACGGCGCGCGTGATCACGGTTTTTCGCTCCGCACTGGTTGCGGTTGGCGAATTTGCTTTGCCTTTGGAAGAACCGACGCGTATCGGTTGATTCGGGGCTACCGCTCCGAATACGATCGAGCGGGCGCAGAGTTCATCCATCATGGTGGGAGCGAATGCGTCCCACGCGCTCGCCACGCCGCCGCCGATAACGAACATTTCAAAATTCAGAATGTTCACAAGATCCGCCAGCAAAATTCCGAGATAGCGTCCGAAAGTGTGGAAAATCTTGCGGGCATGTAAATCGCCCTGCACCGCAAGTTGAAAGATCGATTTCACCCCGAACTCGGCATCCGAGGATGCGGCCTGAGCGAGCGAAGTGGCGCCGTTCGCGATTGCCTCTTGCACCATGCGCTTAATTGCGCTGGCGGAGGCGTACCGCTCGGCGCATCCCCGACTCCCGCAGCCGCATGGCTGGCCATCGGGTTCGACCGTGATGTGACCGAACTCGCCAGCCATCCCGTTCGCGCCGTGCCAGATCCTTCCCTCGAAGATCACACAGCCGCCGATTCCGGTACCCAG
>JASHTD010000437.1 GCA_030040725.1 Candidatus Sulfotelmatobacter sp.
GAAACATGAAGTGCGCGGTTGGTTTCTGCGGACACTGTCAGTATGGCCCCTACTTCATTTGCAAGGACGGCCCTATCTTTGCCTATGATCGAGTGCGGCCGCTGTTGGAGAAATATGAGCTCTAAGATCAGGCGTAAGCCACGGATTGGAGTCTTCAAGTTTGCTTCCTGCGACGGCTGTCAGTTGAGTTTGCTCGACGCCGAGGATGAACTGCTGGGCGTCGCCGGAGCCATTGACATTGCATATTTTCCCGAAGCCTCTCGGGCCATGCTCCCGGGACCTTACGACATTGGATTGGTAGAAGGTTCGATTACTACCTATCACGATGCCCAACGCATCCAGGAAGTCCGGCGAAAGTGCAAAACCCTGATCACCATCGGTGCCTGTGCCACGGCAGGCGGCATCCAGGCGCTGCGCAACTGGAAAGATGTGGACGAATTCATTCGAGTCGTTTACGCGACGCCGAAATACATCAACACGCTGAAACTTTCTACACCGATCGCCGAACACGTGCCCGTGGATTTCGAACTGCGCGGCTGCCCCATCAACAAACACCAGCTGATCGAACTGATCACGGCTACGCTGGCCGGGCGCAAACCAAATGTTCCAACGTACAGTGTCTGCATGGAGTGCAAGCGCAAGGGCAACATCTGCATTGTTGTCGCGCAAGGCGTCGCGTGCCTGGGGCCGGTGACGCAGGCGGGTTGCGGCGCGCTCTGCCCGAGCTACGATCGAGGTTGCTATGGCTGCTACGGACCCATGGAGAGCCCAAATGCGGTATCGCTCAGTAATCAGCTCCACATACTCGGTCAGAACAATGCCGAGATTACGCGCGCCTTCCGTGGATTCAATGCCTGGGCCTGGCAGTTTCGCAAGGCGAGCGAAGAGAGTGAGCGGACGTGAGCAAGCAACAGAGTAGAACGATCAAGGTTGACGTTTTGGCTCGCGTCGAGGGCGAGGGTGCGCTTTACGTCAAGCTCAAGGGCGATCAGGTTCAAGACGTGAAGCTTAAGATTTACGAGCCGCCACGTTTCTTCGAGGCCTTTCTACGCGGCCGGCACTTCTCTGAACTTCCCGATATTGTGGCCCGCATTTGCGGCATCTGTCCGATCGCATATCAGATGAGCGCGGTGCACGCCGTTGAGCGTGCTCTCGGCATTGCAATTGACCCCTCCGTCCGGCCGCTGCGGCGGTTGTTCTACTGTGGAGAATGGATCGAGAGTCACACGCTGCACGTGTACATGCTGCATGCACCAGATTTTCTCGGTTATCCCGATGCCATCGCGATGGCGCGCGACCATAAGGAAATTGTGCAGCAGGGCCTGCGCCTAAAGAAAGCCGGTAACCGGATCGTTGCTTTGATGGGCGGGCGGGAAATTCATCCCGTCTCAGCAGCAGTCGGCGGGTTCTATAAAGCTCCCTCCAAGAGTGCGCTGAAAGAACTTGTGGACGAACTCAAATGGGCGCTGGATGCCTCGCTGGCTACAGCCCGCTGGGTCTCGGGGTTCGACTTTCCTGATTTCGAGCAAGATTACGAATTTGTTTCCCTGTCCCACCCGGAAGAGTATCCGTTCAATGAAGGCCGGATCGTATCCAATCGCGGACTTAACATCGATGCGTCTGAGTATGAGGAGAATTTCACCGAGCAGCAGGTGCAGCACTCGAACGCGTTGCATTCTATTTTGCGCGGCGGCGATTCTTACATGGTCGGTCCCATGGCCCGCTTTAATCTGAACTTCGGCAAACTTCCCGAGATTGCGCAACAAGCAGCGCGCGATTGCGGATTGCAGGTTCCTTGTCGCAATCCGTTCCGTAGCATTGTGGTGCGGGCGATCGAGCTGGTTTTTGCCTGCCACGAGGCTCTGCGCGTGATCCGCGAATACGAGCCGCCTTCCGCGCCTCGCGCACCAACACTCGCGCGAGTTGCGACCGGGCGAGCTGCCACGGAAGCGCCACGCGGACTTCTTTATCATCGCTACCAACTCGATCAGGATGGGCTGATCACTTCAGCGAAAATTGTTCCTCCAACTTCGCAGAATCAGAAGCGAATCGAAGAGGATCTCCGCTATTTTGTCAGCCGGGTCGCGACCCGACCGACGGAGGAGATCACTTGGAAGTGTGAGCAGGCGGTACGCAACTACGACCCCTGCATCTCGTGCGCGACCCATTTCCTCCGCCTGCACCTGGAGAGGGATTGACATGCCCGTTCGTATCATTGGCTGCGGCAATTCCGATCGCGGGGACGATGCCGCCGGTTTGCTTGTGGCCCGCCGCCTGCGAACGCTAGGTGTCGAGGCCTGCGGTGTTCAAGTGATCGAACAGAGTGGGGAGAGCTTCTCTTTGCTGGACAGCTGGACCGGCTTTGAAGATGTCATTCTGGTGGATGCTACTGTCCCCCACGGATTGCCCGGCAAAGTCCGGGTGTGGAATGCCCACGCCGACACGCTGCCTGAAGCTTTCTCTCCCTGCTCCACGCATGGTTTTGGAGTGCGAGAGGCGGTAGAACTGGCGCGCGCCCTGAACCGTCTGCCGCAGACCTTGCTGATTTACGGCATCGAAGGCAAGGACTTTAGTCCAGGCGCGTCACCCTCGCCAGAAGTCGAGTTCGCCGTGGAAACCGTGACGAAGCGAATCGTTATGCCGATGTCCAGCCCATTGATTCAGGCTCCGCAGAATCTGGGTTCACAGAATCTGCTTTTTGGTGCCGAACCTCAATCGTCGAGGGATCTGAGAGGCAAAATGTCTACCGAGAGTACCAGACGCGAGTTTCTGAAATTATGCACGGCTGGATTGGCAGCCGGCGCCGCTGCTGAATCTGCTCCAGCTTGGGCTTGGACAGGTTCGGCCAACCCCGGTGAGATCACAGTGTGGGTGAGCGATGAGAAGCGGCGATTCGAACAGGCTTCCCCGCTGGCATGGCGGCAGGGCGCTGGACAGCCTTCCGCGGAGATCATTGCTCTCGACCCTGAAAAGAAGTTTCAGGAAATTCTTGGTTTTGGAGCGGCTTTTACCGACGCAGCCTGTTACATGTTCAGTCGACTGCCCTCGAGTTCGCGCGAGAGTTTGTTCCATGAACTATTCCACCCGTCGGAGCTCGGACTTAACGTCTGTCGCACCTGCATTGGAGCGAGTGACTACTCGACGGAGTTGTACAGTTTCGATGAAGGCGAACCCGATCCGGACTTAAAGCGCTTTTCGGTCGACCACGACCGAGCGTACATCCTGCCGTCGCTGCGCCAAGCACGGCAAGAAAACCCGGATATGTTTCTGTTTTCGACCCCCTGGAGTCCGCCCGGGTGGATGAAGTCGAATGGTTCCATGCTGGGAGGCTGCATGGGCAAGAGGCACTATGCGAGCTACGCGCAGTACTTCTTGAAATTCCTGCAAGCCTACGCGGACGAAGGCGTCTCCATCCAGGCAGTAACTTCGCAGAACGAAGTGGACACCGATCAGGACGGTCGCATGCCGGCATGTCTGTGGGGTCAGGAGTATGAGATCGAATTTGTGAAAGAACATTTAGGGCCAGTGCTTAGGGCGAATGGCATCCCTGCGAAAATCTGGCTCCTCGACCACAACTACAATCTTTGGGGAAGAGCGATTTGCGAACTCGACGATCCGGGCGTGCGCGAGTACGCGAACGCGGTGGCGTGGCATGGCTATGCCGGAGGCGCGAGCATGGCCTCGAAAGTGCACGACGCTCACCCTGATGTTGAGATGCATTGGACGGAGGGCGGCCCGGATTACACCCAGCCTGATTACGCTACCGACTGGGCGAAATGGGGGCACGTCTTTACCGGGGCTCTCCGCAACTGGTGCCAGTCGATTACGGGTTGGAATCTTGCACTCGACGAGCAGGGCCGTCCTAACATCGGCCCGTTTCCCTGTGGCGGAGTCGTCACCATCCACTCGCAGACCAAGGAAATCACCCGCAGTGGCCAGTATTGGGCCTTTGCTCATTTCTCCCGCCTGATTCACCGCGGTGCACACCGCTTCGATTCTCAGGGCGTTCTGGCGAACGTCGATCACGTGGCCTGCGAGAATTCCGATGGGCAGAGAGTCCTGGTTCTGAGTAATACCGCCGCAGCGCGTCCTGTGGTGCTGCGGATGGACCCGATGATGGCGGAGTTGACTCTGGAGAGCAATTCCTTAACTACGCTCACCTGGAAGTGAACTGATTCCTAAGGAGTAAGAATGAATTTGTCTTGTAGTTGGATATGGTCGGAGGAACTTCCAACCAAAATTCCCGCACCTCTCGAAAATCACCGGGGTGACTTGTGGTCTCCTTGGCGAAACTGTTGAACCAGATACTCGCTGGTGCGGAGTGTGAAGGCGAGAATGGAAAGCGTAGTCGTCTTGTCCGTGCAGTTCAAGAAAACGCTGGCGTCGCACACAAACAAATTCGCGACGTCGTGGGTCTGGCCAAAGCGGTTGGTAACAAATTTCTTAGCGTCATTCCCCATACGACAGGTGCCTGTCTCATGCAAGCTGTATCCAGGCGTTTCCGGTTCGTCGGCAGCGTATTCCAAAACTCCGCCGGCGGCGTGCAACACATCCGCGGAGGTCTGCTTAGCATGTTCGAACATCTGCAACTCGTTCTTTCCCCACTGAAAATGAATACGAGCCTTGGGAACTCCGAACGAGTCCTTCGCTTCCGGATCGATGTCCACGAAATTCTTATCGGAGGGTAAAGTCGGAGCCTGCAGGGTGAGGCTGACTGGTGTCGGATAGCGGCGCTTGATTTCGCGCTTGAATGACGCACCAAAACCTTCGATCTGATCGTAGTAGGAGGGAAACTCTGAACACCCTCCATCGGGATACATGGAATAGCCACGGATAAACCTTTCTTGATGCGCGTGTTCCAGATTCTGCCAGCGCGGCATCCACGCGATCGAATTGGCGCCTACATTGTCCGGAAAGCTGGGCTGCCCAAGAAGCTGCGGCAAATAGCCACTGGCGGTGGTGGCATACAAGTGGTCGCAGAGATTGCGTCCCAATTGCGCGCTGGAATTAGCAATGCCATTCGGCCAATGCCGCGATTTTGAGTTCAACATGATCCGGGCGCTTTCGATACAGGATGCGGCTACGACCACCGCACGCCCACGAACTTCATATTCCTGCCGCGATCCCCGATCAATGTAAGCCACTCCCGAAGCGCGCCCGTTTTCGTCCACAAGAATATTCTTGGCGACGGCATTCGTTCGTAGTTCGAGATTGCCGCTCGCCTCAGCCGCCGGGAGCAAAAACCAGGGAGAAGAAAAGAAGGCCCCTACTTCACAGCCAAAGGTGCAGTCTCCACAGAAGTGACAGGCAGGATGTCCCTCGTGCGCCACCGTGAGCTGCGCCAGACGATCCGGTAAATAGGGCACACCAACTTTTTCCGAGCCCTTCTGAAGAATCCAGTCAAGACATCTGAAATTAAACGGCGGCAGGTAAACTCCGTCGGGATTACTGGGACGGTCCTGCACGGTGCTGGCAACACCGATCATCTTTTCCACGCGAGTGTAGTAAGGTGCAATCTCGTCATAGGTGATCGGCCAGTCTGCATCATGTCCGTCGAGCGTGGCGGCCTTGAAGTCGATATCGCCGAAGCGGGCCGAGCTTCGTCCCCAAAAATTGGTTTTTCCGCCAACGGCGGAACAACGCGGCCACATCCACTTCGTGCCCGGCGCCGTGGTATAAGCGATGTCGTGTTCCCAGGCTCCCTTGTTGTACTCGGAGTCGAGAAAGTCGGGCATGTCCTTCATGCGCGTCTTGGGGTCGCCGAAACCTCGATATTTCATTTCCCATGGCATGCGGTGGTTGCGAAAGTCCTTTTCCGGATCAAGCCGCAGTCCGGAATTCAAAGCACAGACCTTGAGCCCAGCCTCGCACAAGGTCTTGATTGCCATGCCGCCTCCTGCGCCGGTTCCGATCACGATGACGTCGTAGATCTGTTTTGGCATAGGGCCCTTGTTACTGGGAAGGTGCAGGATGAAGATGGAGGTGTTCTGGATCATCCTTGTGGGGACAAGCGGGAGACTCGGCGTAGAACCTCAGGCCGGGAAAATCCAACTCCTTCAAACCGATTTCGCTGGTGTAAAAACCCATCACCGTATATTCCCGGACAAGATTGAAAAACTCCTGGCCAGGTTCATCGCCGGGCCGAAATTTCTTCCGGTAAGCGACAGACTCAAGAAGGGTTGTTTGCTGCTCAGGCTTAAGCGTTACAAACGATTTGCCCCAGGTCTTGTGGACCCGCATGTTCAGCCAACCCAGGCCGGAGCGGAAACGACGCTGTAATGCCGGATCTCGTGACACCATGAGATCGACGAATTCCGAGACTCCTGCATCGCTTGCACCCGGCGTGTCATCTGCGGGAATGATCAGATCGGTGAGGCGCTCAACCATGGCGTATTCCGGCGCAGTAAAGAAGGACGGACGGTAGATTGCGGGTTTGATCTGCGCCAGTGGTTTGCCAATATGATTGCAGGCAAAGCTCCACTTGCTGAAACCGGGAAATGAGGCAACTCCGGCCGCCATCGCCAGAATGCGCAAGATTTCACGTCGTTCTATGCTCTGCCCGGCCACCTGTAACTTTACCTCAACCGCTTCCTCGTCGAGTGATACAAACCCGCACGCCGCAACACACTCCGCGGCGACAGCACGCGAACCTCAGAATTCTGGAGTGAACGACCTGGCCATTTCCAGAGTGACGCGCTGCTTGTGCCGGTACGCGAGGTTGGCCATATGCACCGCAATCGCCGACCGGTAACCGATTTCGACCGGAGCATTCGGAGTCTTGCGACTGCGGACACATTCTATCCAGTTAGCCATATGATCCTGGTCCGGAGTTTTTCCAGTAAGGGCTGTTCCTTGCGGTCGATTGACCTTTTCAGGAGAGTAGCGAATGTATTCATTCTCTTCGCCATTCACCATATCGGACTCTCCCCATCCGTGTTCGATAGTTCCGTCACTGCCTAGAATGTGCTCGCCCAGTCCGAAATGCTTGTTGCTGAAGGTGGATTGCCAGGTCACTACAATATCGTTGGGAAAATCGAGGGTCACGGCAATCGTATCCGGCACCTCTCGGCCATCCTTCTCCGAGAAGACCCCGCCCGACATGAAGGCGGCCGTCGGCAGTGGCAACTCGAGCGCCGACATGATCCACGCAATCTGATGCACCATATTTTCGGTCACGTTCCCGCCAGAAAACTCCCAGAACAGGCGCCAGTTAATCAGGCGGTATGGATCGAATGGCCGGTCCGGACGGCCGTTCAGAAACGCGCTCCAGTTGACGTTCTGGGCAGTACAGTCAGATGGAACCGGACGTACCCATTGGCCTTCCCCATGGCGAGTGTTGCGGCTCATCCATGATTCCACTTGCGTGACCTTGCCTACCATTCCGTTCTTGATCCAGTTTCTCGCATCCCGTAACGCACCCGAACTTTCCCATTGCAATCCGATTTGGACGATGCGCCCGGATTGTGTCGCGGCGGCCAGACATTGCTCGGCTTCAGGGATTGACCAGGTCATCGTTTTTTCGGAGTAAATGTCTTTCCCCGACGCCAAGCTGTCGAGAAAATGTCGAGCATGCGTGTGCAATGGGCTGGCAATGATGACCGCATCAATGTCCTTGATATCCAGCAGTCGCCGATGATCGTCGAATGTCTGAATGCCCGGGACCTGCTTCCTGGCTTCGTCGCGGCGACGGCTGTAGATGTCCGCCATGGCTACCAGTTGGATGTTGGGAACCTCCAACACCTCCTCCAGCAAATCCTGGCCGCGGTTTCCTACGCCAATCATGCCAACCCGGACACGATCGTTTGCGCCCAATACAGTTGAATGTGGATAAGCCAGGAAGGCCGCCGTGCCCAGGGCCGCCTGCTTCAGAAAACCCCGCCTGGTGCGGCCTGTCATGTTGTCGTGCCTCCCGACGAAGGTTGAAGCGCTCCAGCTTTTTGCAGAAGCTCTTTCATTCCGGCCCAACTTCGGCGTGAAGATTTCTCCGGTGTGCCCCCGCCATCCCAGTGGGTCTCCAGGCTAACCGCGAAGTGATAACCGTCCCGCTTGAGCGCCTCGAATTGCCCGAGCCAGTCGACGATCCCGGCTCCCATCGGCGCCCAATCGTAATCGTTGTTGCCTGTCTTTACAGCATCCTTGCAGTGACAGTGGCCAATCCGGTTCTTGGGCAGAAGTTTGTAGCCATCCGGAAAGGGTTTTTCCCCGCTGGCGGCAGCGTTTCCCGGATCCCAGTTCAGCATGAGATGGGGGGATTTGATTGCATTCAAAACCTGGGCAGCCTCTGCCCCGGTCGCGGTATTGAGGCCGGCATCATTTTCAAGCAGCAAGGTGATGCCTTTCTTACCCGCTTTGTTGGCCGCTTCCAGGAGTTTCTCATTGATCGCTGCGCGATACGGCTTTTGGTCATCCAAGCGCCAGAAATCGAAGCAGCGTACGCGATCAGTTTGAAAGGCCTTGGCCAGTTCGATGGCGCGCTCCAGTACTTCGTCCTGCTGATCAAAGGAGAAGTCGGCATGGAAATCGCCATGCTCGCTGAACTTTGATTGAGGCGCACTCTTCCAGTCCACTTTGAAAAGCGGACTGGCGATATCGGTCACGCGCAGTCCGTATTTCTCAAGAATACGACGCGCCTCTACGACTTCCTTTGAATCCAGGCGGACGATGTTCTTATTCCACATGCCGCGCAGCTCGATCCACTGCATGCCGAATTCGCGCGCGGCGACTTCGCAGGCACGGCCAAAGTCTTGCGAGATCTCGTCATTGATGACTGCGATACGGAAAGGGGAGTTCAGGGCGTGAGCTTGCCCGAGTTCGTGCTGATCCTCGAGGGGAGAATCCCCTGGCCAAGACAGCGGCGTCGGCGTGATGCGAGCATGACTGGGCAAAGATGCCACGGCGGTAGCAGCTGCGGCTGCTCCAAGGCCAGCCAGAAACTTGCGACGCGCGACCCGATCAGGAATATCGCTTTTCACACGGTGCTCCTTCAAACAACGGCCTCAGCAGAAGTCTTCTTGAGAGTGATCGTGGCATTGCTGATCAAAGGCTTGGCCCAAAAACCGACGCTGAGGACAAACCCAAATGTGACATAGAGAAAAGCCATGCCGCCGCGGAGCCCGACGTGGTCGCCAATGGCCC
>JASHTD010000438.1 GCA_030040725.1 Candidatus Sulfotelmatobacter sp.
GCCACAAAGGTATACATCTGCAATCTGATGACCCAGGCCAATGAAAGCCTCGGCCTCACTGCCGCCGATCACATTCGAGCTCTCACTCACCATGCTGGCCAGCAATTGTTCGACTATGCTCTGATTAACCGCACTGCGGTTTCAGAGGACCTTAAGTCCAAATATGCGCTCGAAGGTGCTTCTCAAATAGCTGCCGACCTCGAGGCCATCGAAGCTCTCGGCGTGATTCCCGTTCTCGGCGATTACCTTGAAGAAGCCGGCGTCGCCCGCCACAACACTACCCGGCTCGCCAGTGACTTAATGCAGATCGCCGCCAACGAAGTCAGCGGGACGAAAGTTCGATCTGCCCGGCGATAGCTGCTCCGCCTTCCCAGTTTTTCTTTTCTGACTGATCCGAGACTAAAATGTTCCTATGAAAACGACATGGAAAGTCGCTTGGCTGTTGGGTGTGATTGCGTGCTTCACGCTCGTTGCGGCAAGCGCACAGAAAGATGATAAGGACGAAGAGGAAGGTCCAACCGCGAATGTGAACTTCGTGATCCTGAAGCAGGATAACGGCAAGCCAGTGCGCAATGCCGCAGTCATCATGCACTCGATAAACTCACATGGCAAGCAAAGCCGGGGCGATCTGGAACTAAAAACCGACCTCGACGGCAAAGCCAGCTTCGATGGCGTTCCCTACGGGGTATTGCGCGTCCAGGTTCTCGCTTCTGGCTTCCAAACCTTCGGGCAAGACTACGACGTCAAACAAACCGATCTCAGTGTCACCATCAAATTGAACCGTCCTGAGGGTCAATATTCGATCTACGGAAATCAGCCTGCCGGAAAGAACGATAAAACTCCTGATCCGAATGCAAAACCGCAATAGCGAGCGGGCAGTGGCCTGAGTGGGCTGCAAACAGCGGGGCAGAGCAAGCCTCATTTACCGGCCGCTGACCACCGACCACTGAATTGAGTAAAATCTTTCTCATGCCCTACCTGCTCAAAACCGAGCCGTCGGTTTATTCCTTCGCCGATCTCCAGCGCGATCGCACCACCATCTGGGATGGCGTTACCAATCCTGTCGCGCTCAAGAATCTGCGTGGCATGAAAACTGGAGATCGCCTGATCATTTATCACACCGGCGATGAGAAGAGCGCGGCTGGTAGTGCCTCAGTCGTCTCGGTCGATACTGCCGATCCAAAGAATCCGCAAGTGAAGATCAAAGTCGATCAGCCGCTACCGCGACCGGTCACGCTCGCCGAGATCAAGGCGAATAGACTCTTCGCTGATTCCCCGCTAGTTCGGCAAGGGCGATTGAGCGTCGTTCCTCTGAACGAAGCGCAATATAAATTTCTTCTTGGCCACTAATCAACTTCAGGTGCCGTCCATAGCGTCTCGTTCGCGCGAATTGAATTTCGCCAGTGCCATCGCTCGTTCGAACACCGGATCTCGGCCTTGGCGCCAGTCATCGAAGCTCATCTCGATGGCCTCATCCGGCTGAAGCGTCCTGACCCGTAAAGGAAGCAACCAGTTCAACCAAAAGCAAGTGTCCACATTAGTGCAAGAATGCCCGTAATCATGCTTACCAGTCTCGTAGTGCAAGCACAAAGGATAGTTCGGCAGGCAACCCCGTCCTCCTTCGGCAAAAAATGCAAGCCTGTCTCCCACTGGCTCGCCCAGAATGGTGACGCGATCGCCTCCTGCATGCTTGATAAGGGCTGTAGTCGTGATCCCCGCGGAGAACGTCATGCCGGACGTCAGGAGATAGATGTGGCCGCTCGGCGAAATGAAGTCCGGAAGATCCGATGCAAAAAAGATGCTTTTAGTGAGATTTCCGCCCGCATTGAAGCGATTGTCGAAGATGAGCTGGCAAGGCTTGTTCGCCTGCATATCCGCCTTGGTTGCAGCTTCAAAGTCCATAATGCGGTTGTTGCCTACGTCATCATTTGACCTGAACTGGATCAGCATGACGCAGGACTGCGGCAAGCGAACGCGACGGAATGTCGCATCGAAATCGGAGAGCGTGATCGGCAACGGTCGGTCGGGCTGATAGGCGATCCAATCGGCGCCCAACTCTCTGAGGGGTTCGGGAGAATAGATCCGGTTCACGAATATGTCCGGTTCATCCTCGCTTGGCTTGTATGGCGTCAGGTTGCGTGTCACGGTTGCACCGGACGGAGATGTCACGACCCATGTCGAGTGCCCCATGTCAGGCGCGATGCCTGCGCCAACCAGCACATCCTCCCAGCTGATGTACACCTGCGCCCACGCCCTGCGCCATTGTGGAGTGCCGCCACGAAGCTGGTCGAGTCGTGCGATGACCTCGTTTATAGGATGGCCATCAATCGAAACGATCTTGCCGCCCAGAAGATCGGCGTATTCCTTGGTCGCATGCAACACATAAATGCCGTCGGAGAAGGCCGCCACGCGCACTGGCAACTCCATCGGGTCGGCGCCCGAATCACTGTCTAGGCGCGTGTGGCCGTTATCCGCCAGCGCGGCAATCTCCATGAGGGCCACGCGGAAATTCGGCCGCGGGACGACGGCCTTCGAATCTGCGAGTTCCGCTATGCGCCGCCGCGCTTGAACACGCGCCTCGGTCGAAAAAGAACGGTCCATCGCGATCAACTTCGCAAAATAATCGAGGTCTTGCCGCTGTGCTTCGAGCGGATCGTTCGGCTTGCCGTAATTGGCCTGCGGCGGCGAAGGGTAGAAGTGGCGCATCATCGCATAGAGCAAACCACCCGCGATCGCAGCGAGCAATAGAACAATACTGACCGCGATGCCGCCAATCTTCAGGAATTTGCGCAAGACTCCTCCGGTTCGGCCTTCGAGACTCGCGGATATAGCTAATACCCGGCGTCGGTCAATGCGACGCCCGCGCGTCGCGCTGGATAAGCGCATGATCCACGAAGAAACCAATTCCCACCGTCAGCGGAATGATCCCGAAAGTTGCCGCGATCATCGCGTCCGGTTCGACCCGTCCGATCAAAATAAAGGTCGCGATGTATCCGAGCGCCCCAGCCACCAGAAGAATTCCCCATCGCCGGGAGCGAGCCGACTCAGAAAGCTCCGGCACCATCGGCACATCCACTCCCCGCGCCAGTGCCGCCAGCCGCTCGTCCGTGCGCAGCTTCCGAATGCGGTAGCAGGTGTACATGAGCGCCATCGGCATGCCGAAAATCAGCACGATCGCAACCAGGCCCAAGAAACTGTTATCCATAGCGCGTCTCCTTTTGTGCGAATTGAGCCCTCAGAATGCTGCTCAATTCCGTTTTGCATCTTGTGATACGGATGCCGCTCCGGAAAGTTCCACTTTTCGCTTCCGCCGCTTACAAATCTTTGCAAAATTCGCGCCTCCGGTTGGCAACTACTCGCGTACTCTAACGTTCATACGCCAATAACAGGCCAGCTGCCGGTCTCGTAAAATCGCGTTATCTCTTGTAAGGATTCGCCGCAATGAATCGTAACCTGCGTTTCCCGTCGTCCCACCTTCGGCACTCGTTGGTAGTCATCATCTGCCTTGCTGCACTCGTGTTTTGCTCTTCTTTGCAGGCCCAGGAAACGCACGAACAAATTGAGGTCGACAACGTCACCCGCAATTTCGTCGTCCATTTGCCGTCAGGCTACAACCAGCAACAGCATTATCCGGTTGTGATTGTTCTGCATGCACAGAATCAGGATGCCGATGACATGGAGCGCCTCACGCACTTCAATCTGCTCGCGGATAAACGCGGCGTTATCGCCGTTTATCCCATCGCCGTTCGCGGAGAGTGGAACATCGGCGTGAGATCGGAAGAGCAGCCCGCCTATCAGCCGCGGCGTGGCTACGGACGCCGGGGAGGAGGTTATCCCGGCGGCGGTGGTTATCCCGGCGGTGGCCAAAACGGCGGCGAGAATCCGAACGACTCACGAAACCATCAGGAACCCGCCGACGATGTCACCTTCCTCAATCA
>JASHTD010000439.1 GCA_030040725.1 Candidatus Sulfotelmatobacter sp.
GATCAGCAGCCGCTTGCCGTCCGAAAACCAGCGCGCTGCATTGTGAATGATGTCGTGTCCCTTCAACGTACGAGGCTCGCCCGGTCCGGTGGGCAAAAGAAATAAATCGGTTTGCTCGTCGCCACGGCAGGCGAGCGCCCAATTGCCATCGGGTGAGAGCGCCAGCGACTGCCCGTCTCCCAGGCGCACAGCCGGCGATCCATCCGTTTTGCGCAGATAGACTGCGTAAGTTGGCCCGCCCGCTTCGCCTTCCTCGCGGAACAGCAAAGCCTGGCCGTCATCCGAAAGCGTAACGGGATAAGACCAGTCGAGCCACGTGAAGTCACGTTCCGTTTTGTCTTCCGCGCGTCGAACAATCAATCCGCGCCGCCAGCTATCGCGTGCCAGCAGAACCCGGCCATCGGGCATGACGTCCTGCAGCGTCAGATCGGCGGGAACACGCGTCACCAGCCGCTCTTTACCGGACAGCGGGATTGCAAAAATGGAGCGATCGATTCCGATCACCGTCGCGGTCACCCACACCTCGTCGCCCTTCGGCGACCATGCCAGGCCAACCGCACCGCCTCCATAGCTCTGACTGAGCGACCGTTTGTTGCCATTGAGGTCTACCACCGCAACTCCGCCGATCGAATCGCCTTGAATGGGATGATCGATAAACGCGATCATGTCGCCTTTGCGCGAGATGCGCGGATGGCTGATCCAGCCGCCGGTCTCGTAGAGCACTTTGCCCGGCGGATACTCCAGGCGATTGCGGCCATTGAAATCGCGCACAATCGCCAGTTCTGACCCGTCGGGCGACCAGTCAGCCCATTGAATATTTTCTAGAACCTCGCGCGGGGCCGCGCCGCCAAGCGGCATGCGAGCCAGCGTGCCGGTATAGACCTGAGATTTGGTTTGCTTGCTGCGTAGCAAAACAGCCATTTCCCCCGTGGATGAGATCGCCAGGATTTCCGCACCCGGAACTCCTACCGGCCTCGATTCCGGAGTGCCAAAGCGCGTGCTGAAGATCTCGACCGGACCACCTTCCCACGCCGCGCTGTAAATGATGGTCTGGCCGTCAGGAGCAAATCGCGCCATACGAATCGAGCCGCGGCGGTAAGTCAACAAATGATATGCCGGTGAGGTGTGCAGTCCCGGGCCTCGAAGCAAGAGAAACGCAATGCCGGCCAAGGCTGCTACCAACGCGGCTCCCAAGGCGATGACGGCGCCTCGCGGCCGAACTTCTGGAACTGCCTTGATGCCGGATGAACTGATCCCAGAAGAAGCCGCGACCTGTGCCGCAGACGCGGAACTTGTTGCCGCTGGTCCACTCGCGCTTTCCGCCGAAACCGCAGACGAAATGCGGGAAGAATCCTGCTGCCGTTTCAGCCGCCGGAGATCGGCACGCACTTCGGCGGCGCTCTGGTAGCGAAGCTCAACATCTTTCTCGAGCAGCTTGCTGATGATTCGCTCGAGCTCGGGAGGCATGTCGGGATTCAGGCGAATCGCCGGCGCGGGAGCCCGATTCAAAATGGCTTCGGTGATCACTCCCGGGGTTTCGCCGCGAAACGGCAAAATTCCGGTAGCTATCTCGTAGAGAACAATTCCGAACGAAAAAAGATCGGTGCGCCCATCGAGTTCTTTGCCGCGCACTTGCTCGGGAGACATATAGGCAACAGTTCCGAGCGCCGTCCCGGGACTCGTGAGATCGAGACTGGCAGCGTCAGCCAGCGTCTGCGAATCGCCGCTGACCGAACTCGCCCGAACACCCATTTTCGCGAGCCCGAAATCGAGAATCTTCGCGTGGCCGCGCTTGGAAACGAAAATATTCGCCGGCTTGATGTCGCGGTGCACAATTCCTTTGCTGTGCGCGGCGTCCAGCGCGTCGGCCACCTCGATGCCAATTCCCAGCAGGCGATCGGTCTCCATGGGCCGCGGGCCGATAAGGTGTTTCAGCGTGGAGCCGTCGAGATACTCCATCGCAATAAACGACTGGCCCTCGTGATTTCCGATTTCGTAAATCGTGCAGATGTTGGGATGGTTCAGAGCAGAGGCGGCACGCGCCTCCCGGCGGAAGCGCTCGAGTGCCGGTTCATCGTGCGCCAGGTCGTCAGGCAGGAACTTCAAGGCGACAAAGCGGCCCAATCCGGTATCCTCGGCCTTAAAAACCACTCCCATGCCACCACCGCCAAGTTTTTCCAGAATGCGGTAGTGCGAGATAGTCCGGCCGATCATTCGTGCGGAATCTTACGTGGGCAGGCGGGGCAAGTCAATTGGCAGCACACCATCGGTAGTGTCCTACAAGCGGTCAATGGGCGAATTCCTCGCAGCGACACAGTCTTTGGACACTACCCACATCTTAGGCGCTTTTTCAGTAGCCCTAATCTTCTGACGCAGCCGGTTCAGATCTGAGATGGTCGGTGTTTACTTGAGCGGCCCATCGTGCTTCGCCTTTTCGTTCCAGACGTACAGAAAAGTTTCGTCACTCGCTGTCGCCACGTCGAGCCCAGCCTTGCGCGTCGCCCGGTTCAAGGCCGAGCGCACTTTCTCTTTGCTTTCCGCTAGATCTGCTAGCGGAATCTTCAACGCCCGCCCCTCGATCACCTGATCGAGATCGGACAGAATGCGGGAGACAACCTGCTTGTGTTTCCCGTTCCGTCCCTGGGGCACATCGGGAACCGCCATGGTTTTGAAGTTCATGGGCGGGGGAATCCGTTTGCCAGTCATCGCCGGCCCTCCTCGTTCGCTTCAAAGTATTCAGACATTAAAGTAAACTAATGCAACCGTGCGATTAACGTATCACTAAACTACTCTCTGTGGAAGCAGAAAGTAATCTGTATTCTTCGTATCGATGCGTAGCGGCGCAACGATCCCACACTTAAATCATGCAAAATCAGCCATTTCCACGCATTGATTTACGCGCAGAATGCAGGGAAGCGTGGCCCTAAAGAATTTACCCGTAGGCTTCGTTCGTTGCTACGCTGACTCCAGGGAGCAAGTTCTATGTCAGCTTCAAATCTCAAGTTCGAACAGGTTCCGGTAGAGCTCGCAAAGAAGGTTGCACGGAGAGAAAAGATGAGCTCGGTTTCAGGTGAGAGCGTGTGCTCGATCTGCGGCAAAGCCGTGAAACTGGAACAGTGCAAAATCGATGAAAATGGTAATCCGGTTCACGATCACTGTTATGTCAAGAAAGTGGGGGCAATTCGGTGAGTGGAAATCGGATACGCTGGACGAGTAGTAAAGGCTTGCCGTAGTCTATGGAGAGTTTCTAAGAGGGCAATTGAGGAGACGCGCATTGCCCAAGCTGCAACTAATCAACTGGAAGGCACGACTTGCGCCGTGCCTGTTCCTAAGACTAAACAACCTTCGGCAGGTGTAACGCCCAGCTATTCTTTTTTATCTTCTTCTTTCGCGGGGGCGGCCTCGCCCTGAGCTTGCGCCTGAGATTCCGCCTCTTCCATCGCCTTCTTGGCTTCGGCGGCCTTCTTAGCGCGAATTTCTGCCCGCTTCTCGCGCTTTTCATCGAGCACTTTCTCGCTGCCCAGTAATTCGAGGAAGGCCTTATCGGCCCCGTCGCCTTTGTTCCAACCGGTGCGGATGATGCGTGTGTATCCGCCTTCTCGATCGCCGAAGCGGGGCCCTATGGTATCGAACAGCTTTACCAGGGCCTCGTCGGTCATGAGGTAGGAAGCCGCCAGCCGCCGCGCGGCGAGGTCGCCGCGCTTGCCGAGGGTAATCATCTTCTCGACAATCGGGCGCGCAGCTTTGGCCTTGGGAACGGTGGTTTCGATACGTTCCTCGACAATCACCGATGTGACCAGGTTGCGCAGCAGCGAACGCCGGTGCGCCGTGTTCCGTCCGAGTTTGTAGCCTGCAACTTTGTGACGCATGGGAAACCCTCAGGGGCCAGAGACTAGTGATTAGTGGTCAGAAACGCAAGACCACCAGCCCTGACTCAAAATGTCTCAACTGGCCACTGACCCCTGGCCACTGATCACTCTAAAGTTGGTCATCCGGTCCGTAAGCCGAAGCGGGTAAGACCATGTTCGAAGTCGGGCCAGGCACAGCATTGCCGTGCTCGTCGATCTTCATGCCCAGACTCAAACCCATCGAGGAAAGAATCTCCTTGATCTCATTCAGCGACTTGCGGCCGAAGTTCTTGGTCTTGAGCATTTCCGATTCTGTCTTCTGGACCAATTCGCCGATCGTCTGAATGTTGGCGTTCTTCAGGCAGTTATAGCTGCGCACAGAAAGCTCAAGCTCTTCCACCGACCGGTTCAAGTTTTCGTTGTGAATCTCGGGTTTGCGATCGTCCGTGGTTGACGTGCCGGTCTCGATCTCTTCCTCGAAGTTGATGAAGATGTTCATGTGATCCTTCAGCAACTTTGCCGAGAGGCCGATGGCATCAGCCGGAGTGATGGAGCCGTTCGTCCAGACTTCAAGAGTCAGCTTGTCGTAATCGGTGATCTGGCCGAGACGCGCGGCTTCGACTGTGTAATTGCACTTGCGCACCGGCGAGTGCACCGAATCAATCGGGATGAAGCCGATGCCGAGATCCTCGTCGAAATTCTTGTCAGCGGAAACGTAGCCGCGGCCGCGCTTCAGCCGCATTTCCATATCGAGCTTGCCGCCTTCGCTGACGGTCGCGATGTAAACGTCCTTGTCGAGAACTTCGACGTCGCCATCGGCTTCGATCATGCCGCTGGTGACCACTCCCGGCTGATCAGCTCGGAGATAGATCGCTTTTGGCGCATCGCCCGCCAGCTTGAATGGAATCTGCTTCAGGTTGAGGATGATGTCGGTCGCGTCTTCGACCACGCCGGGAATCGACTGAAACTCGTGCAGCACGCCTTCCATCTTCACCGCAGTGACCGCCGCGCCTTCAATCGAGCTCAGAAGCACACGGCGCAGTGCGTTGCCGACCGTCGTGCCGAAGCCGCGCTCGAACGGCTGCGCCCAGAAGATGCCGTATTTATCGGTGAGAGTGGAAGTGTCGACTGCTAAACGTTTCGGTTTTTGAAAACCTTTCCAAAGCATTTGTTCCTCTCCTTCGGCCATTGGGCTCAATCCCGGCTCGCTGAGTGGTCCGACTCAGGTCAAAGCTAAGAAAGGCTGATCTGGCACGAAATGTAATAGACCAAAACTCTTGAGCGACCGCGAGACCCTTCGCTGCGCGAAGGATGACGCCATCGGACTCCCAGCTTCGCAACGCTCAGCTTCACGCCTGCTAACCGGCGTCACTTACTGTAAAGTTCAACGATCAACTGTTCGTTCACCGGTAGTTGAATGTCTTCGCGCTTCGGCAACGACAACACCTTCGCCGTGTAGCTATCGCGATTCACTTCCAGCCAGTTGGGCAGCGTCGCGTGCGTGGCAAATTCCTTTGCCTGCTCGAGAACTACCAACTTCTTGCTGTTTTCGCGAATCGAAATCTCCTGCCCGGCATTGACTTCGTAAGAAGGAATGTTGACCTTCTTGCCGTTAACGGCGACGTGGCCATGCCGCACCAACTGCCGCGCCTGGCGCCGCGATTGTGCGAAGCCGAGACGGAAAACGACGTTGTCGAGACGCCGCTCTAACTGCTGCAACAGCATCTCGCCGGTGACGCCGCGGGTGCGCGCAGCTTTCTCGAAGTAATTGCGAAATTGCCCTTCGAGCGTGAAGTAAATCCGCTTCGCCTTCTGTTTTTCGCGCAATTGGAGGCCGTAGCCGACGATCTTGGCCTTACGGTCTTTCCCATGTTGTCCGGGAGCGAAGTTGCGCTTTTCGATAGGGCACTTATCGCTGAAACATTTCGAGCCTTTGAGGAACAGCTTCATACCCTCGCGGCGGCAGAGACGGCAAACTGCATCGGTATAACGTGCCAAGTTGTTCTCCTTTTAGATGACCGGTTTACAGGTTTGGCTTCACCCTTCGTCCCGGACGATTTCTTCGATCCCTTCTTGCTGTCATTGCGAGCAAAGCGAGGAATCAGCTCTTACTTTCTCACACGCGCCTTCGCTTCGGCGGCCTGCATCCATTGTGCGGAATTGGCGTCACGTCGCGGATGGAGCGCACTTCGATTCCGGCAGAGGCAAGAGCGCGTACCGCGGATTCACGACCCGACCCCGGCCCGCTGACGCGAACATCCACACTGCGCACTCCATGATCCCGCGCCATATTGGCCGCGTTCGAAGCGGCCTGCTGCGCAGCGAAGGGCGTGCCTTTGCGCGATCCGCGGAAGCCGAGTGATCCTGAACTCTTCCATGAGAGAACATTACCATTCATGTCAGTGATGGTCACGATCGTGTTGTTGAAGGACGCCTGCACGTAACACAACCCGTGCGGAACGTGCTTGCGCTCCTTCTTCTTAAACGTCTTCTTCTTGCCTTTTTTCTCCGGTGCGGCTGCGCCGCCCGCTGCTGCTACTGGTTTCGCCATAGATAGCCTTTAGCTCTTAGCCGTTAGCCATTAGCTTGAACCTTGCACCGTTGAGCTAACGGCCAAGAGCTAACAGCTAATAGCTGGTCTTAGGTCTTTGCCGTTGCCTTCTTCTTCTGCGCTACCGTGCCCTTGCGCGGCCCTTTGCGGGTGCGCGCGTTGGTATGAGTCCGCTGTCCGCGAACCGGCAAATTACGCCGGTGCCGGAACCCGCGATAAGAC
>JASHTD010000440.1 GCA_030040725.1 Candidatus Sulfotelmatobacter sp.
TTCAGGCGGAGCGAAGGATCTCCCGAGATCGAGACCACGTAAAGTCTACGCGAGATCCCTCGCCCCGCTGGTAAAAGCGCGGGGCTTCGGGATGACGCCGGACAGAACCAGACTTCCATGCAACAACTGGCCTTCAAACGCGTCCTGCTCAAGCTTTCGGGAGAAGCTCTCGCCGCAAACCAGGGTTTTGGGGTTGACACCAAGCGCATCCACGAAGTCGCGGCTGAGCTCGCGGATGTCCATAAACTTGGTGTGCAGATCGCCATCGTCGTCGGCGGCGGAAATTTTTTTCGCGGGGTCGCCGAGCAGGCCAAAGACATGGACCGCGTTTCCGCCGATCAGATGGGCATGCTAGCTACAGTGATCAACGCGCTCGCGCTGCAGGACGCGCTGGAGAAACAGAAAGTCTACACGCGCGTGCAGACCGCAATCGAAATGAATCAGGTCGCCGAGCCCTTCATTCGCCGTCGCGCCATCCGCCATCTTGAAAAAGGCCGCATCGTCATTTTTGCGGGCGGCACCGGCAATCCTTATTTCTCAACTGATACTGCGGCCTCGCTTCGCGCCATGGAAATCAAAGCCGACGCAATTCTCAAAGCCACCAAAGTCGACGGCATCTATGATGCCGATCCCATGAAGGTGAAGGACGCGAAGAAATTTGGCGACATCACTTATATGGATGTTCTGCGCCTGGGTCTGAACGTGATGGATTCGACCGCGATCAGCTTATGCAAAGACAACAATCTGCCCATCATTGTCTTTAATCTGAACCAGCATGGAAATATCCGGCGCGTCGTGATGGGAGAGAAGATTGGCTCGCTGGTGAGCGCCTGACCCAAAACTGAGGGATCTCACGTGCAATAGCCCGACGGCACCGCGCGAGACACTTCGCTGCGCCCTGAAGGACGGCTGCGCTCAGGATTATGCCACAGTTTATAATGCAGCGTTTTAATGTCTAACACTCAACGGAGCTGACGACATGCCCTCCACCATGGCCGCGATTCCTGGCCTCAAAGACACCTACGTACAACTCAAAACCCGCATGGAGAAAGCCGTCGAAGACTTCCGCAAGGCCATGGCTGCAACCCGCACCGGACGCGCCAACGTACACATGCTCGATAGCGTCAACGTCGATTACTACGGTTCGCAGATGCCGCTTAACCAGATTGCTCAGGTTCATGCGCCTGAGCCCCAGATGATTACGGTTCAGCCCTACGACACCTCGCAGATGGCCGTGATCGAAAAAGCCATTCGCTCCGCCGAACTCGGGCTGAATCCCATGAATGACGGCAAGCTGATCCGCGTGCCGGTTCCAGCTCTGACGCAGGAACGGCGGCAGGATATGGTGAAGCATCTGCATAAAGTGCTGGAAGAGCACCGCACCGCCGTGCGCAACATCCGCCGCGACGGCAACGACGCGATCAAGAAGGCGATGAAGGACAAGAAGATTACCGAAGACGACGAGAAGAAATCGCTCGACGAAATTCAGAGGCTCACCGACGACGAGATCAAAAAGATGGAAGAGATGAGCAAAGCCAAAGAGAAAGAGGTGCTCGAGATCAAATAAAGGAGGCTCAGTCCCTCACCTCAACTACTGAAAGTAGCATTCTTCGATACTCGGAAGTACATGTCCTGATTCGTGCCTGCTCAAGCTGCTTGTAACAGCCACAAACCCCGCCATTTAACGGATTTCCCGGTCCGGAAGTCCATCCCGTAACCGGAACCGTGGTTACGCGACTTCGCCGTAGTGGCTGTGTTTCCATCTTCGTGAAGCAAAATTCACGGTTCCCCCAGAAACTTCACCACACTTTGAACCAGGAGTTTTCCATGAGGAAATTTTTTGGGATTGCGCTTGCGTTGGCCCTTGCGATGTTAGGAGTGGCGTGCAGTTCGTCGAATTCGTCTTCAATGTCCCCCAGTGCTCAAACGGCAAACGTATTCGTAACCGGCGAAGATGCTCCACTGGCTTCAGTCGTCGGATTTAACGTCACCATCAATTCGATCACATTGACAGGGGGAAGCGCACCACAGATTTTATCCACGGCGACGACCGTCGACTTCGCGCGGCTCCTGGGATTGCGTTCTCCGCTGGCATTCAATTCTGTGCCGGTCGGGACATATACCGGTGCGACCTTTTCGCTTTCCAGTCCCGTGATCTCTTATGTGGACATGAGCACGAATCCGCCGACCCTCAACACAATTAACGGCACCTTCAACTCCGCCGGCGGTCCCACGACGACCACCGTGACGGTTAGTTTCCCTTCGTCAATGGTTGTGGGCAGCAATGGCTTGGCTGGATTGCGAATGGATTTTGATATTCGGCAGTCCGTCGCTGTTGATGGCACCGGCAATGTAACCGGCGTTGTTAATCCGACGATTTACACCAGAGCCGTGCAGGCCAGCGACTCCGACGCAGAGGTGACCGACCTCATGGGCGGGTTGGTTTCGGTGGACGCGTCGGCCAACTCCTTCGTAATTCAGGGGCCGTATGGCCATCAGTTGACGATTGACGTGAGCAACAGCACAGTGTTCAACAGCGGCTGGACCATCAACAATCTGGCAACTCCGGCTTTCGTCGGTGTGCAGGGATCGTTCCAGGCCGACGGCAGCCTGATGGCCAAGTCGGTTGAAGTCATCACCACGTCACAGGCGTTTATCGCCGGCCGGGTACTGGCAATTAATCCAACCACAGGACCAGTGCAGCAGGTCACGATCTTTGTCGGCGAGACCAGCGCTGACCTGGTCGCAGACAGCCGCACCATTCAGACGATCGACGTGAGCGCGGTCGCCTCTTCGGACTACGACGTGTGCTTCTTCAATAACCTGTTCACGAATGCTCTGTTCAATCCTGACCACGTGCTCGTTGGCCAGCGAATTTTCATCGGCGGCAGCGATTCTAACGGCGTTTTCACCCCGCAGATGGTTTCGTTACGCCTGCAGGGCGTTTATGGCACGATGACTGGCACGGCGAACATTGTCAGCGGCAATATCGGCAGCTTCCAGCTGCAGAACAATGCCCTGATCGGTTATTCGCTGGGCGGCGCCCCGTTGACGGTCTGGACCGGCAACGCCACGCTATTCATCAACACGACGGGCCTGAGCGGGCTGCAACCCGGAGAGTCGCTGGTATCGGGCGGATTGCTGTTCTACGACCAACTGACGGCCGGCCCGATCATGGCGGCTGGAGTGGTCGTCGATCCTCCACCGGCGCAATAAACCAACCAGAGTTAAATACAATGGGCGGCCGCGAGGCCGCCCATTTTTTCTTTTTCTCCCTCACGTAATCCCGGTCTCCTATAATGAACGCGATTTCCCGGTCAACTTATGCGTACTACTTTCGCCGTT
>JASHTD010000441.1 GCA_030040725.1 Candidatus Sulfotelmatobacter sp.
CATAGCCACTTCAGCGCTGCCTTCCGCCAGCTTTATGGCTATTCGCCTTCCGGGTTCAAGCATTCTGCTCTGCATAAGTAACTCACCTCAGCAAATTGCTAAAGATTCTGACAGCGCTCATTCCCGTGCGCATGGTCTCCTTGTGTCACCCGAAAGTTCGGGACAGGAGAAAAATCATCGCGGAAAGAACTTGCGCAGCCTGCGACTGCAAGCTCGATGCGGGCGCGGTTCAGGTGAACATCGGCGGAAGGACAGTCGAGGTTTGCTGTGAGGATTGCGCACAGAAATTGAAGGAAGCGAATGCTTCCACAACCGGGAAGAGAGGTTAAACCATGCAACGAAACCAACCGGCAGAGCACAAACAGATCAAAACCACGTCAGGCCGTATCAGCTACATGGAACGCGGTCAGGGCCCGGTAGCATTGTTTGTCCACGGCGTGCTCCTGAACAGCCACCTTTGGCGTCACCAATTGGCGGAGTTAGCGGATGTTCGACGCTGTATCGCGTTAGATCTGCTCGCCCACGGCGATACCGAAATCGCTCTGGATCAGGACGTATCCGTGACTGCCAACGCCCGGATGATCAAGGAATTTCTTGATGCGCTAAAGATCGATAAGATAGATCTCGTTGGCAATGACAGCGGCGGAGGCATATGTCAGATCTTTGCCGCTCTCTACCCGAAGCGCATCCGCAGTCTCACGCTTACCAACTGCGATACCCACGACAACTGGCCGCCGGAGGCCTTCCAGCCGTTTCTCGCAATGGCGGCGAATGGCGGATTGCGCCAGACACTCGAAGCCATGCTGTCTGACAAGAGCGTTTATCGTTCACCCGCTGCTTTAGGACCGGCCTATGAGGATCCCGGACGGTTGAGCGATGAAGACATCGAAGCATATCTTCGGCCCTTCGTTAGGTCGCAGCAACGAACGAGGGATCTCCAGCGGTTTCTCGCGGCCTTCGACAACCAGCACACACTTGCTGTCGAAGATCGGCTCAAGACCCTGAAAGCCCCGACACTGATTGCCTGGGGAACAGATGACGTGTATTTCGACGTGAAATGGTCACACTGGCTGGCGGACAATATCCCCGGCACTCGCCGGCGCGTTGAATTCAAAGATGCCAGAATCTTCTTTCCCGAGGAACGCTGGCGCGAGTTCAACCATGAACTACGAGACCACTGGCAAAGTGCCGGATCGTGAGGTCAAAAAACAGCGTTCCCATGTCAAATACAAATTCGTTAAATACAAATCCTTTTGCGAGTCAGAAGATTGTTGTTTTCGGTGCGTCAGGCCACACCGGCCGCTTTGTCGTCGCTGAACTGGCACGTCGTGGCATGATGGCGATTCTCGCCGGTCGAGATCCGGACAAACTCCGAGCGCTCCACAAGACGTATCCGGCATTTGAGACGCGGATTGCCTCGGTCGACAATCCGGCCTCGCTTGACCAGGCCCTGCTCGGTGCTTCGCTGGTAATAAATTGTGCCGGACCGTTTCTTGAGACAGCGGCACCGCTCATGGAAGCGGCGCTTCGGGCCCGAATTCACTACCTCGACGTCACCGCGGAACAGGCAGTGGCGCGCGCTACATTTGAGAAATTCTCCGATGCCGCGCGGACGGCGGGCATCTTGATTATGCCGTCGGTCGCGTTTTACGGGGCTCTGGGAGATCTCCTGGCCACGGCTGCGATGCGGGACTGGTCCACAGCGGATGAAATTCAGATTGCGGTGGCGCTTGACAGTTGGAAGCCGACGCAGGGAACTCGGCTGACTGGTCAGCGCAACCCAGGCCGCCGCTTGGTGTTTTCAAAAAATAGACTCTCGCCCCTTGAGGAGCCGCCGCCGAGACTGCAATGGATTTTCCCGCCGCCATTCGGCAAACAGGAAGTGGTGGCATTGCCTCTGGCTGAAACGCTCATCATCTCCCGGCACCTGCGCGTTCCGGAGATTCACGCGTACGTGAACCTCGCACCGCTCGCCGATCTGCACAACGCAAATACGCCCGGACCAACGCCAGCCGACGATCGAGGCCGTTCCGCACAAGAGTTCTTGATGGAAGTAAGGGTTCGCAAGGGCAAAGAACAGCGCCGTGCGATCGCTGCGGGACACGATATTTATGCGGTCACTGCTCCAATCGTCGTCGAGGCCGCAGAGCGCATCCTCGCCGGCGATATCCAAGTGACTGGCACAGCAGCGCCGGGGGAAGTCTTCGATGCGGAAGCATTCCTGCGAGCGCTCTCGCCCGAGCATATTTCCTTCGAGCGGATAGATTCAACCACGTAACTTGCCACCCACCGAACTCTTCCCGCATGACTCCTCAAGTCGGCAAACAAGAAAGTGACAGTGTCTCCCAGTGACTTCTTGAGTGCCCATCATCCGGGAGCGCAACCCAGGCAAAGAACACGGCACACGGGGAAGCAGGTTACTATGGTCGGGTTTTATCCCATTTCTTAGGAGCCTTTCTGCATGCAACCGCACCGTGTTCGATCGTTAGTATTTCTCGCCTCAATCCTGGCACTGGCCGCGTCCGCCGCTCTCGCCCAGGAAACCATCTCCGTCACTGTGGACGCGACTAGGACTCAGCAGAAGCTGCTGCACACGCATTTGGTGATACCTGTCAAGCCTGGGCCTCTAACGCTCTACTACCCGAAATGGATCCCGGGTGAACACGGACCCGATGGCCCCATCGCAAATCTCACCGGCCTCAAATTCGAGGCAGACGGAAAGACCATTCCGTGGCAGCGTGATCTGCTGGATATCTTTACCTTCCACCTGGAAATCCCGCATGGCGTAAGCCATCTCGACGTCAACTTTGACTACATCGAGCCCGACGGCGTTTCAGCCACTGACAAGTTGCTGGTTTTCGAATGGAATGAAGTCGTACTTTATCCGGCAGACGTCCCCGCTGAGAAGCTTACCTATCAAGCCGAACTCCTAATGCCGGATGGATGGAAATTCGGCACAGCGCTTCCCGTCGAAAATGCAGCCGGCAACCAGGTTTCATTCAAACCGATTTCTCTCGATTTGCTCGTGGACTCGCCCGTAATTACCGGAGAGTTTTACCGCAGTATCGACCTCACGCCGCCAGGCGAACCCATTCACCACGAAATCGACATCGCTGCTGACAGCGCAGATGCTCTGAACATGAGCCCCGAAAATCAAAAAGAGATGATCAATCTGGTGGCCGAATCGGGCAAACTCTTTGGTGCTCGCCACTATCGCGACTATCATTTTCTCCTCGCGCTCAGCGATCACGTGGCGCATTTCGGCCTGGAACACCACGAGTCGAACAACAGCCGCTTGCCCGAGCGAACTCTTCTTTTGCCCAGTTCCGGGCAATCGCTGGGCGGATTGCTGGCGCACGAATTTGTTCACTCCTGGAACGGCAAGTTTCGCCGCCCCGCCGATCTCACCGTCCCTTACTACGAACAGCCCATGAAGACAGACCTGCTATGGGGCTATGAGGGGCTTACAGACTATCTCGGACCCATGTTGGCAGCGCGTAGCGGGTTATGGACGCCCGAGCAATACCATGAATACCTCGCCAGCATCGCGGCCATGTTAGGTCCCGGACGCCCCGGCCGAACCTGGCGCCCATTGCTCGACACCGCGGTTGGAGAACCCGGTCTTGGCTTCTCCAGAAGCGGCTGGATGGATTGGCGCCGCGGTACCGATTATTACGACGAGGGCGACCTGCTCTGGCTCGAAGTAGCCACCATCATTCATCGCGAGTCTGGCGGCAAGAGATCGATTGATGATTTCTGCCAGGAATTCCACGGCGGGCCCAATCATGGCCCGGAGGTAAAGACCTACACCTTCGACGATTTGGTAAAGACACTCAACGCATTGGCGCCTTTTGATTGGGCTGGATTTTTTCACACCCGGTTGACTTCCACTTCTGCGGAGGCGCCCGTAGGAGGAATCGAAAACGGCGGCTGGAAAGTTCTATTCAGCGACAAGCCTCTGAAGTTGGAAGGCCGCCGCGGCAATGTCGGCGATG
>JASHTD010000442.1 GCA_030040725.1 Candidatus Sulfotelmatobacter sp.
GCGGCCGGCTCCGATCTTTTCGTTCAGCGAGCGCTCAATCGATTGATATGCGTTTCGCACCGTGCTCTCGTCGTGCAAATTCAGTTTCACGCCGCCCACGTCCGTCTTATGGGTAATGGCTTCTGAAAATACCTTCAGCACGACCGGGAATCCGATCTCGCGCGCTTGGATTACGGCTTGCTCTTCGCTGCTTGCGATCCGGGTTTCGACGGTTGGAATTCCGTAGAGTGAAAGCAGACGCTTCGATTCGAATTCATTCAGCACGGTTCTTCCAGAAGCCCGCGCCTTACCGATAATTTCATCGATCGCGCTTCGTGCTGCCTGATCGATCTCAGGGCCCTCGGCCAGGCTCGGGGTCTCGTAAAGCAGGCGCAGATTATAGGTGTAGCGCCACATATAGGTGAAAGCGCGCGCCGCGGTATCGGGATAGGAGAATGTCGGCACACCCGCGTCGTTGAGAATTGCGTCCCCCTCGGCCACGCTCACCCCGCCCATCCAGCTCGCCAGCACCGGTTTGCCGGTGGAGTGCGCATACTTTCGCAAACCTCTCGCCACGTCGGAAGGATTGGTCATGCCTTGCGGCGCAAGAATGGCAAGCAGCCCGTCGCTATTCGGGTCCTGCGATGCCAGTTCCAGAGCTTTCGAGTAGCGTTCGGAATCGGCATCGCCGAGCACATCAATCGGATTGTTGTGGCTCCAATGCGCCGGCAGAAATGAATTCAGTGCTTTTAGAGTGGCTTCGGAAAGCACCGCCAATTCGCCGCCGTTCGCCATTAGAGAATCCGTCGCCAGCACGCCCGGTCCGCCGGCGTTGGTCAGGATGGTAAGCCGCGGCCCTCGGGGCCGTGGCTGCCTGCTTAACACTTCCGCCATATAGAACAAGTCGGCGAGGCTGTGCACGCGCAAGACTCCGCTCCTTCGAAACGCCGCATCCAACACTTCATCGCTGCCCGTGAGCGCTCCCGTGTGCGAGGCTGCTGCCCGCGATCCTGCCTCCGAGCGTCCGACCTTGATCACGATGATCGGCTTGCTCAGTGCAATTTCGCGCGCCGCGGCGAGAAACGATCGCGCATCGCCGACCGATTCCATGTAAATCAGAATGCTTTTGGTTCTAGGATCGTCTCCAAAGTGGTAAATCAAATCGCCCCAACCCACATCGAGCATCGAACCCGTGGAAACGATTGCGCTGAAGCCCACATTCTCCCGATGGCTCCAATCAAGAATCGCGGTCAGTAACGCCCCGCTCTGGCTGAGAAAAGCTACGTTCCCATCTTTCGCAGGATCTTTCGCAAACGTGGCATTCAATCCGACGCTCGGGTTCATCACTCCGAGGCAGTTCGGCCCGATCAGGCGCAGCGAACCGCGCCGCAACTGCTGCTGGATTTGCCGCTCAAGATCGGATCCTCGTTCGCCGCTTTCGCGAAATCCTGCCGAGATCACAACCGCACTCTTGACGCCGGCATCGATGCACTCGCCAATGAGCCCCGGAATCGTAGCCGCCGGCGTTGCCAGCACCGCCAGGTCAACCCCTTGCGGCACGCTCCCAATATTCTTGTAGGCCTTGATTCCCAGAAGCTCGGAGTGCTGCGGGTTCACCGGAAACACTTTTCCGTGGAACGCCGAAGTCAACAGATTCTGCAGGACAGTTCGGCCAACCGTATCTGGCCGGTCAGTGGCGCCGATCACCGCGACCGATTGCGGGTCGAAAATCGCGTCCAGACCATGTCGTTCCACCGAATAAATCGCGGCCTCATTTTGCGCTACACCTGCATTGGAAGAGTTCACAAATCAGTCCTGTCTAAACCCTTATTAGCTCACCGATGTAAATCGTATGGGTTCAATGGTAGTTATTATGCGCTTCAAAGCCTGAACCTGCGGTAGAGGGCGGTCAACTAACAATTGGTCGTAGTCAAAAATGTTGTGGAGGATCGCCTGATCGAGTGTGCCTTCCGCACATCGGCTGGCAAACCTTAGTGGTGAAAATCTTTGATGAGAATCGCCTGCCGCCGGTTGACAGGCTTCCCAACTATTCTCGTTCTCACCAAACCGGCACGCCGTCTTTATCGCGGAAGGTGAAAGTATCCGATCCGCGCGTAACCTCGCGGGCAAAAATCGTTTCCTTGCCTTCGAACTGGACCTTCACTCCCACGACCTCAATTTTGTCGCCCTTGTTGAAGACAAGATCAAAACTTTTCACAAATTTGGTGGTTGCCAAATGGACCTCGATCGTATTGCCATCGGCCGACTTCAGCATCAGATGCGATCCCAGGCCGCCGCTCATCGGGCAAATCCGGTCGACCACATCGACCACGGTTCCCGCAAACGTTTTTTCCGCGGCTGGATCATACTTGGGAACTGTAACCGCCGAGTCTGCTTTCTGGCGGGCAAAAGCCGGCATCGTCCCCATCAAGGCAATCGTCACAACGATTAGAAGAATTGCGAACCGTGGCTTCATAGGCGCCTCCTTCGAGAGCGAACCTCCACAACCAGGTCATTCTGGTTCAAGTTTCGTCCCTTCATGAGAATCCTGCTGTGACGAGGATCACAGGAAGCGGTGATCAGCTGCCGCGCCTGACTTTTCATTTCAGCGATAGCGGGTGCGTTCGGAGATATGCCGGCGGTTACTCGGCGGCGTATTGCATTTCTAAATCCCCGTTTCCGACGGCGGGATGAGCCAACGCCGCAGCTCCGTACTCGAAGCCTTTCTCAAATGCCTGCAGGTTCAGATCGCAAACGTGCGCCGGAACTGAATCCGCCACTGCCTTTCGCACTGCGTCCGCTGGCAGCAGTTGGGTGAGAGCGGTGAAGAAGCCAACCATCACGGAATTCAGCACCATTTTCTTGCCCAGGCTTTCGGCGATGCGAGTCGCAGGTATGCTGTAAACCTTGATCGACTTTTTTTTGTCGATCTCGGATACCCGCACCAGATCCTGCTCGATAATCAGCGTTCCGCCGTCTCTGAGTTCGGGCCCAAATCGCGTGTACGCTTCCTGCGACATCACGACGAGAATGTCCGGCTGGGTCACATAGGGATACAGCACCGGCGAATCGGAAAGAATCAGCTGCGCGCTGCACGCGCCGCCGCGCGCTTCCGGCCCGAAATTCTGCGTGAGTGTGGCGAAGCCGCTCTCGAAAATCGAAGCCGCTTTGCCCAATACCATGGCTGAGAGAATCACTCCCTGGCCACCAAATCCCGCAATGCGAATCTCCGTTAGCTGCATACAGTCTCCGCCGATATTTCAAGAGAAGGTTCGACGAACCGCGGACCGAGCGACTCGACGAATTGCTCCCGCATCATGGTCTGATAATCCGGGCGGTCGCAGTCGACAAACTTGCCCACCGCAATCTCTCCATTTATCGAAAGCCCTACTTCGCGGGTCGGCGCGCCGTTTCGCACTTTGCTTTTCTCCTTGTAGTACTTCATGGTTTCAAGCGCATCGCCCAGTTTGTTGCGCCGCTGGTAGAGCGTGGGACAGGGCGAAATCACCTCTATGAACGAAAATCCCTTTTTCTGAAATGCCTCGCCAATCGACCGCGCCAGTTGCCGAACATGGAAGGTGGTCCATCGCGCCACATAGACCGCACCCGCGGCTTCCACCAGATGCGGCAGATTAAACGACGGCTCGAACGTGCCGTAAGGACTCGTGGATGTGATGGAGTGGGCCGGCGTCGTGTCCGACGTCTGCCCGCCGGTCATCGCGTAAATCAGGTTGTTTACGCAAATCACTTTCAAATCGATATTGCGCCGCGCGGCGTGAATCAGGTGATTGCCTCCAATCGCGCAGAGATCGCCGTCGCCCGAGTACACCACCACGTTCAGCTTCGGATTTGCCAGCTTCAACCCGGTGGCAAATGGGATCGCGCGTCCATGCGTCGTGTGGAAAGAATCGAGCCGAACATAGCCCGCCACGCGCCCGGTGCAGCCAATACCGGAGACCAGCGCCAAGGCTTGCAAGTCAACCTTCGATTCAATCAATGCCCGCGCGAAACAGTTCATGGTGGTGCCGATGCCGCATCCCGGGCACCAGATGTGGGGCATGCGGTCGCTGCGCAAAAAGGGTTCGACCGGATTGATCAACTCGGTATTCAGCTCACCATTCATCGGCTCGCCTCCACGATTACCTTGAGGATGTCGTCCGGCTTATGGACTCCGCCGCCCGCATGAGTCACAAAGAACGTCTTGGCCTGGCCGTTCGCGGCGCGTTGCACCTCCAGCGCCATCTGCCCGAGATTCAGTTCCGGCACGACGAATGCTTTCACCTTCTGTGCCAACTCACGAATTTTATTTTCCGGAAACGGCCATGCCGTGATCAGGCGCAGCTTTCCAACTCGCAGCCCTCGCTCGCGCGCCTCATCGATCGCCCGTTGTGCTACCCGCGAAGTGATCCCGTAGGAAACAACCACAACCTCGGCATCCTCCAGATGCTCTTCTTCGAACATCGCAATCCGGTCGGCGGCCGCGCCGATCTTGTTCTGCAACCGCCGGATCAGCTTGTCCTGAGTTTGCGGCGTCATGTTCGGATATCCGCGCTCATCGTGCGTCAGGCCAGTGACATGAAATCTGTAGCCCTCGCCGGCATGCGCTATCTCCGGAACCATGTCGCCGTTTGTGCCATAGGGCAGATACTCTTCCGCGGATTTTCGCGTGTGTTTTCGCGGAACAATTTCAATCTGATCGGCAGGCGGGATCACAACTTTTTCCGTCATGTGCCCCACCACCTCGTCCATCATGAACATGACGGGCACGCGGAATTCTTCTGCCAGGTTGAACGCCTTAATGGTGAGGTCGAAACATTCCTGGGGCGAGTTCGGGCACAGGGCGATCACCGAATAATCGCCATGCGATCCCCACCGCGCCTGCATCAT
>JASHTD010000443.1 GCA_030040725.1 Candidatus Sulfotelmatobacter sp.
GCTCATGAACCGGATGATCGCCGGGCTTGCGCAGATGCCGCAAATCAAGATTTACGGCATCACCGATCCCTCCGCCTTCGCGTGGCGCTGCCCCACGCTCGCCATCCACGCGATCAATCAGACGAAAGACACTACCCCGCTCGCTCTCGCCACCAGACTCGGCGAACTCGGCTTCTTCACTTGGGATGGAAATTACTACGCACTGAATTTAACCGAGCATCTCGACGTGGAAAAAACCGGAGGCTTTCTGCGCATCGGTCTGGCGCATTACAACACCTTGGAAGAGGTTGATCGATTTCTCACTGCGCTGCGGCAAATTCTCAATGCTTGAAGCAACTCCCAAGGGTTGAAGAAACGAAGAAACACCGCCAAAAACACCACAGCCCGGGACGATCCCGGGCTGGCAGGGAGCGCGAATCGCGCCGCAATCTCAGCTTGAGCAGATCAACAGTCTTATGGCCAGCGCTTCGCCGCGTCATCCCATCCCGCTGCGCGCACCGGCTGCGCCGTCGGCACCACCGGCGGCGCCGGAATCCTGATCGGCGCCTGCGGTCCGTTCACCGCCGTGGGCAGCGCCGACTTGCTGACCTCTGCGCTCATTTCTTTTTCTTCGGAGAGCAACGGAGCCACCAGCCGCAGCGCTTCCACTTCTTTTTCCAGCCGGGTCAACTCCATTTCTTTCTGCCGCAACACCTCATACACGTTCTTCATATCCTGGGCACCTTGGGGCGGAATGTAGTTTCCTCCGCTTTTCTCGCACTTTAGCAGAGAAAAGCGCATTGTCAAGCGGTACCGCCCTGACTCTTCATATTCCGCCGCCCCTGGCTGTCTTTCGAGGAAAGCGATCGCGCCGGCTTTTCGCCACGTGCGCTAAATCCATTGTCCAGAGCGGCTTTCGCCCGATATCCACAAAGGCGGTGCATGTCTTTCTCCCGGTCCTGCGGCCTCGTCGACTTTTTCCACTTGCGAAACTCGCCTCGCAGCCGGAAGCTGCCAAACCACAGATTCCGACCTGCACCAATTCCTGTCACCCGCCTGTTAACTCGCTGCACTCTATTGAAAACACGCCAGATAAAATCGCGTAGTTTTTATTGACTCTAAAAATAGAAGGAGTAAAACCATACTCGTTCTTTGACAGTTTCTTAAGTTTTTCCGGTTGGTGCAGCGTCCGGGGCTCAAGCTGAGTCGCTTTCGCATTGCAAAATGACGAAAGAAGGCGAGCGAGGGTCTATAGCAAAGCGCTGGTCGAGGAGAACGGGAACCCAGTCGAAGGCAGGATAGAGTTCCGAGGCGTTGGGTAGATTTATCCGGTTGGCGGTAAGCCCGGAGCCCGAGCACAGATCGCGCGCGGCACCCCGCAAGGGAAGCTCCGTAGCAGGTCAGGCAAGGGTCTAACGCGAGCTACTGGCCGAGACGAATGGATCCAACACCACCTCGGAACTCTTATTGTTTTCCGAGACGACAGGGTCCCCGCGAACATATATCGGCCGCTCCGATGCACTGTTTTGCCAGCGTAACGCCTCGTCTCAAATAAATCGGCATTGGCCGCACCCCAATCGTCACGAAGCTGGCATCACCACGCCCTTTTTTCCGCGTAAACTTGTCTCGTATTGAATAAATCCATGCCACGCTCCAAGCATTCAGCAGCACCACCTCCCAGCCGGAAAAATTCCCGTTCAGTCTCCAACCGTCTCATCCTTCTCATCGGTCCATCCTGCGTGGGCAAGACTCCGCTGTACAAGTCGCTCGCCAAGTTTTATCCCGAACTGCGCACCAGCTTGCAAAAACTCATCATGATCAACAGCCGTTCTCCCCGTCCCGGCGAACTCGATGGTGTCGACTACCACTTCCGCACTCGCGCCCAGCTTGAGGCTCTGCGCAACGATCCTCACTATGCCGTGCTACCGGTTCACAACGACCTTCAGGCGCTTGATATTCAAGAGCTCGAGTCTCTGCTCGAACGCGGCGACGCTTTCTATGAGGGAAATTCTTCGGTGGGTCGCACTTTGCTCTCGCATCCTCGCCTGGCGGGCATCCGCAAGTTGAGCGTCTTCATTTCACCGCTCTCCAAGGAAGAAATCGCCTACTTCAAAGCACCCCAGCGAAGCGTCTCACTTCCCGATCTCCTCACCGACATTCAGCGCCGCAAGCTTCTGCGCCGCACCACGCGGCAGAAGCCAAATCCGTCGCTGAAAGATTTGGAAGATATCGAAAAGCGCGCCTCCGATGCCTATCCCGAATCGCTGGATGCATGGCGCTTCGATTACGTGATTCCGAATCATGACGGCGAGGATAGCGACAACTGGGAGGCCGTTTATTATCCGATCGGCGACGCCCGGAAAGCGCTCGAAGCCTTCGCCGCTCTGCTCAAAGGCTCAATTCCAGCCGGCATCGAGAAGTGGGACAAAAAGTTGCTAGGCAATGGTTCTTGAAATCTGTGTTTAGTGCGCCATGTCATCCTGAGCGCAGTCGTTTTTCAGGCGGAGCGACGGGTCTCATCCTCCACAAGCCCCGCGCGTAAGCCCAATCAATCCACATGCTCGCCGATCTCAAACCCCTCTTCAGCTGCGGGCAATATGTCGCGTTCGCCCGCAAGCCACACGTACAGGGTCGGCAGCAAAAAGATGCTCATCACCAGATCGGCGATCAGGCCGCCGACGATGACGATCGCGAAGGGACGTTGCGAGTCGGAACCGATGGCGTGGGATAAAGCCGCCGGCAAAAGTCCTAAAGTCGCCACCAGCATTGTCATCATGATCGGGCGCAAGCGCAGCACCGCTCCTTCAACCGCCGCATCCTCCACCGTAAATCTGCGCACTCGCAACTGGTTGATGTATTCCAGCATGATCACGCCGGTCTGCACCGAGACGCCGAACAGCGCCAGGAAGCCGACTCCGGAAGAAACGCTGAAATTCGTCCCGGTAATGACGAGTGCAAGCAACCCGCCGAATCGCGCCATGGCCACGTTGGCCAGAATCAGGAACGCCCACTTGAACGACCGGAACATCATATAAAGAATGATGAAGATAATAAAAATCGTGATCGGCAGCACGATCAGCAGCCGCTCGTCGGCGCGTTTCTTGCTCTGATACTCCCCTTCCCACTTGACGTGGTACCCGATCGGCAGCTTCACCTGCCGGTTGACCTTGTCGATCGCCTCTTCCACCGCGCCGCCCAGGTCGCGCCCGCGAACACTGTACTTCACGGCGATATAACGCTCGTTGCCTTCCCGATATATTTCAGAGCCGCCGTCGACTTCCGAGACCTTGCTCAATTGCGCCAGCGACACCCGCTCGCCGGTAGGCGAAAGCAACCGGATATTTTCGATTTTGTCCTTGGTATCGCGATAGTTTGGCAGATAGCGCAGTGTCAAATCGTAGCGCGCTTCGCCCTGCAATACCTGCGTAAGAGCATTGCCTCCGACTGCGGTTTGAATAGCATCCTGCACGTCGGCGACGTTGATCTGATAACGGGCCGCGGCCTCCCGGTCCACGGTGACGTTAAGATTCGGTTGGCCGAGAACCCGAAAAACTGCCAGGTCCTCAATGCCTTTCACCCCGCGCATGATGCTGACAATTTGATCGGCCTTGTCTTCCAGAGTTCTTAGATCGTCGCCGTAAACCTTGGTGGCCAGTTCCCCCTTCACGCCGCTGACCGCCTCTTCCATATTGTCTTCGATGGGCTGCGAGAATCCCCAGACGACGCCGGGAATCTTGTCGAGTTCGCGCTGCATGGCTGCGATCAATTCATCCTTATCTCCGTGAAACACCGGTCGCCATTGTTCTCTCGGCTTGAGATCGACGAAGTATTCGGTGTTGAAGAAACCGGTCGTGTCCGTTCCATCATCGGGACGCCCAACCTGGCTGGTGCATTGCGGAACCTCGGGAAAAGAGCAAAGCACAATACGGGCCTGGTTCGCCACGCGAATGCCTTCATCCGGTCCCGTGCTCGGCGCTAGCGTGCCCCGGACCCACAAAGCGCCCTCATCCAGGTGCGGCAGAAACTCGGACCCGATCACGCCGCCGAGCGCAAGGTAAATCGCGAACCCAAGACCTAACAGACCCGCACCAATCGTGATCGTGCGATGGCGGATCGCCCAGCGGACGCCGCCACGGTATTTTTCCGTCAGGAACTGCATGACGGGGTTGTGCCATTCTTTTGCGCCCTTCGCAAAAGCGAAGCTGGCCAGCACCGGCGCGATCAAAATGGAGAACACCAGCGCGCCCATCAGCGCAAACGTGACTGTCCATGCCATGGGATGAAACAATCGCCCTTCCACACGCTGCAAGGTGAAAATCGGCAGGTAGGCCGTGATGATGATGGCGATCGCATAAAACACCGGGCGCTGCACTTCGTGCGAGGCGTCGCTGATCTTTTCCGTCGGCGTTTTGGTCCCGTTGGGAGCGTTCATGTGGCGCACGATGTTTTCAATCATGACCACCGCGCCGTCAACCACCATGCCAAAATCTAGCGCCCCAAGTGAGAGAAGATTTGCCGGAACATGCTTCAAGTCCAGGCAAATCGATGCAAACAGCAGCGAAAACGGGATCGTGGCCGCCACGATGATCCCGCCCCGCACATTGCCCAGGAATATGAACAGGATGATCGAAACCAGGATCATTCCTTCCGTCAGGTTGTGCAGCACGGTGTGACTGGTGAAGTGGACCAGATCGCTTCGGTCGATGAAGGGAACGATCTTCACCCCGGGAGGCAAGATGTGATCGT
>JASHTD010000444.1 GCA_030040725.1 Candidatus Sulfotelmatobacter sp.
ACTTAGCAACCGTTCTTTCCATTGTTCACACTGCTCCAGCTCTGGATAGTAGCGATCCCCGACATATTCGTATACCCGAGAAAACCTTTCTCGCAAATCCATCGGTTTGGGCAATCCTAGCTGTTGAGAGGGATGCCACCGATAGCGGATTAATGGTTCCGGGACCAGAGCAATTTTTCCGCACGCACTGAGAAGCAAGGAAATCCAATAATCATGAATCTGGTTCTTTGGGATGGGCAGGATCAAACCACAATACTGGCTGCGGAACACGAACGTGGCGCCTGTCACAAAAGGACGTCTCAATAGGACTTCAAAGGCATTGGCCACGAATGCCCTCTGCCTGACTGCATTAAAAGTGTGCGACCGCCACAAGGTACCTGGCAAAGGCTCTGAGCTTTCGCTGATCAGCGTTCCATCGCTGAATACAGCCACGAGGCCAGGACTAGCGAGAAACCTTTCGTCAATCGTTTTCAGCTTATGGGGAAACCAGATGTCGTCCTGGTCCGCCAAAGCTATGATGTCCCCCCGGCAAAGTGAAATCGCCTTCTCAAAGTTTGCTGTGGTTCCCAGATTCCTCTGATTTTCTTCGATCCTGCAAGAGAAGGGTGCCGTACGGGCGTAGTTTTTCAATATTTCTCTGGTACCGTCTTGCGAACCGTCGTCGCAGATGATGCATTCGTCCGGCAATCGGGTTTGAGCCGAAAGGCTGTCAAGCTGCTCCCGTACAAAGCGGGCACCCTGAAACGTGCACATCGCCACTGAAATCTTCGGACGCAAACCAGGTTTTCCTCCGCTATCCTGTTAACTCGATCATGCCCAATCCCATCTCAGAATCTCGTATTCCACAACTACCTGTGGGCTGAATGACCATCGGCCTAGAATTACAGTTCTCAAACCTGCTTAACGTTGGCCCAGATCTGCGAGTAAGGTTGACCGTTGATCGCTACAAATGCCGCTCCTGTTCCATATCCCGCCACTCCAATCTTGTGGAATATCAACGGGGCCTGAAGGCTCCCGGGCTGTCTCCTACGCGGAGTGCTCAGAATCACGCGTGCTTTCGATGCCATGCTCGATCAAAAACCCTCCTCACGTTTTCTCGAATAGTCTGGACAATTTCACTTACAAGTCTTTTTCCCGGATCTTCAGGATCGATCTCCTGCCACCGTGCGCGTGCCAGAATCCAGGCGCAGGCACCAAAGAAAACCAGCACAACTGCGATTCCAACCAGTAGCGTTCGAGGCGGGAACGATTTGGTTTCTGGTATATCGGCGGCATCCAGAACCTTTACACTAGGCGTTTCTCTTGCCTCTTCCACTTTCGCGAGTTCATATTGCTTGGTCAATGTCTCGAAAACCGTCTCCTGTATCTTGGTTCTGCGATAAAGATCAGCCCAAGTCACACCCAAAACGGGAAGCTCCCTAATTGAGGGATATAAATCCGGCTTCTGTTCAGCCGAGTCGCCCGTCCCCTCGCTCCCTGACGTTGCACCCTCCGCAGGGACCTTGCCACCCATTTTCTGCAACTGCCGCCGATACTCGTCGATGCGCGCCTGCAGTGAACGAATCCGCACATTCTCGGGCGTATAGATTTGCTGCAAACCCTGGAGTTGTGTCTCCGCCGCGATGAGCTGACCTTCCAAATCCGCCGCGGCTCCAAGCATGGCTCGGCCCTGCTCTTTCACGTCGAGGGCTGTGTTCTGGCTCGCAAACTTGCTGAAGTCTTTTTCCGCAGCTTCCAGGTCCTTCTGCACTTGGGACAGGCGATCTTCTAAAAACACTCTCTCTTTATGCGCGGAACCTGTATTCAGGGTGATCACAACATTGTTCAGCGCCGCCACATACTCTCGCGCCATCGCGGCAGCCCGGTCGCGATTGCTGTCGCTGACCTTAATCGTGATAATTCCACTCTTGCGTTCGGAAGAAACGTCGGTGAAGCTTTCGAGCACCTTTCGCGCATCCTGATACCTGCGTACGCCATAGACCTTGCGCAAGCCGAATTTGTCGATGAGATCGTCTTGCACGGTTCGGCTATGGATCACGCCAATGAACAAATCGCCAGATGTCTTCAGCCCTAGCAATTGCTCACCAATGGCACCCAAATCTCCACTCTTCCCAATCGCGGACAACATCGAGGCGATTCCCTGTCCGCTCTGATCGGGCGGCATCAGCCGAGTCGTGGATGTGTAGCGCACGGGAAGGAGTAAGGCGATGATCGACGAAGTTGCGAATCCGATCGCTGCGCACCGAAATAAAAGCCGTCTCTCCTGCCAAAGCAAAGAAAACCGCCCGATCAGGCGCTGCCTGCGGCTCGAAGCTTCCTCAGTCGAAACGAGAATTTCCTGTTCCAGTTCTGGCTCGATGTATCTGGGTTGCTGCTTCGTGATTTCCTTGGTTGCCATCAGCTCAATGCCGTTGCTTCGCTCGGATTATTGCTGTCCCGCGTCTCCACTTTGATTTTTCGCCCGAAACGACTTCGGCCAGAAACTTAATTCAATCATCGACGTTACATTCGACTGCCTCGTCAAATCAATAACCGGATAGTGCCACGTCTCATATTGTGCCATTGCCGAGACGCTGAACGTCGACCCCACCCAGAACTCTGCCCTGACGCTGGCGTCGGCCAGGTTTCCGCCTGAAGGCACCAAGGGCGACGGAGAACCGTTGGGCAAAATCCCGTCTGTTACCAGCTGCCGGCTCACCTTTTGGTGCCGGAAGCCAAATTGCAGTTTATCGCGATGTCCCAGCCAATACGTCGTCCAGGCCTGCGCGCCTTGACCCTGGCGGCCCATCCAGCTCCCCATTAAATGCCCGGCATTCTGAAAACCCGTGATCCACGTGTCATCCCAATAAAAAGCACCATGCGAAATGTCCCCTGCGCCGGTCGGAGGATCGGTATACCCTCCCTCCACACGTAAATCCATTTTCCGGACTCCGGGCAACGTTGGTATATACAACCCGCTAAACCATGCCGCCACATCCGGGCCGAGAATCGGTAAAATCTCGTCGTGCTCCGCCATCCCCTCGGCGTAAAAAGTGGCGCCGTTTCGCATTCCGGGAACTCGATAACTGAAATCCAGCCCGGATCGTCTTGCTCCCGGCTTATTTGCCATACCCGGCAAAGAATTCCCCGTTGAAAACACGCTCCTTAAGAAATTGTGCATGGTCAAAGGATATCCGGGCCCTCCGTAGTCCGTGGTCCGCGACAATCCGATTTCAAGATTCGCCGTCGGTTTAAAACTGAGGCGCTCGCCATGATCGATCGGCTGCGGATTCAACGCGGTTCCATAAGCGCCAGCCAGCCCGGTTGGAGTCAGCACAAAATTGTAGCCCGAGTATTGTCCGACATAGCCTTCAACTCGCATCGGCCCCAGTACTCCCAGAAAACTCGGAAGCCGGAACGGCGTTACGCGATTCACCCGGAACATGCGCATGGGCCGTGCATTGTCGCTGAACATCAATGCCCCGCCTTGCGATGGCCCCCACCACAAACTTTGGTTGCCGTAAGAAATCTGCCAGTCCGAGAAATTCATTCCGACGTAGGAATCTAGGAAACGCGCCTGGTTGAAAGCCGGTGTTGGCATATCAGGCGGTACCGGCGCATTGGGAATGATATATGCAAGCTGGCTGAAGTCCTCGCTCGATATGGTGTCACGCGCGGTCAGCGGCAAGGCCGGCGCCGAGGGCGAATGCTGAAATTCGCCGCGCGAGTAAATTACAAATGGACCATCCGCCGCCCATCCCGAGAATCCCAGAACATTGTTGAATCCCTGCTCCTCTGGCCGGCCAAAATCATTAATAATCGTTTGTCCGAAATGATAGCCATCGATCAGCGGTTTGCCGGTAATTTCTGTACCTCGCGTGTAAACCGACTCCACACGGATATCCGCATTGTCTCCCCCGCCAAGCAGATTCATCTCGGGTGCAAATTCCTTCTGCAGGTCGCGGAACAGCCGCGCCCCTTCGTTTTCCTCGGCGGCATCTTGCGAAATGCTGTCGGATGCCTCTTCCACCTGCCGCGCGCATTCCATCCGCGTCCACGGCCGCATGTCGGCAAATCCGGTGTGAATGTATCCCATCGCCGTGAGCCGGTCGATCGCCGGATAAACCCAACTATCCAGCGGAACGTACGGCGAACCGATATCCTTGGCTTGCCAGTGTCCCGGACTGTCCTGCCGCACCGCGGGAATTTCCCACGGCCCTCCCGACAAATCCGGATTGTGATGCCTGCGATAGACGTATTCGCTGGTCAAATATCCGATGGCGGCGCTGACAAAAACATCCGAAGGAAAATGCTCTTTGCCCAGGATGCGCGACGCGCTGATCGCCGTCGCCGCGCCATAGGAGAGAAACTTCATGAACGGGCTGGGATATTCATGCGCAAACATTGACGCGATCGACCACGCAATTGCCGCGTGCTCTGAGGGAAATGACGTCCCTCCGCTGTCGAATGAACCCCTGCCATTTCCCTGAAGCGGCCGCTGCCTGCCCGCCGTGTATTTCAACAATTCGACGATCGCCAGACCATCGATTGTCGCTTCCCCGCTCAGCAGTCCTGTTTCCTGCTCATGCGGGTTCTGCGACAGCAGTCCAAGAACGTATATTCCTCCCGCGCCACCAACCATCGAGTAAGTGCCGTAATCGGAGATGTTGCGATACGTATTTAAAGTGCTGGTCTTGCTGGAAAGATGACCGCTCACCGAGCTGTCCGTCGCGAACAACGCTGCCGCAAATCCTCCCACCGGAACCAGCCATGTTGCGTCCGATAGTCGGAATCGTGCCGGGCTCGTCCACATGCCGATCTGATCTTGCAAGAGCTGTCGGGGCAATCCGAGAATTGTGTTTTCGGGACGGCCGGAAGCTAAGGCTGGCTGCGGATTGTCGGGAAGCTCGCTTGCAGGTTTCGTGTCGGCTTGCTCGGAATTCTGCGCCCGACTTGAGTTCTGTTCTGCCGGTGGCTTGTTTTCGGCGTCCGCGGCAAGGGTCGGCTTGGGCATCGACTGCCCAAATGCGACCGCCGTGCTCGCCAGTAAACACATCATCCTCAGCCCACGAACCAGCTTTCGAATCACGTACGAGTCCTTAATAGGCGGCAGCGAGAATCGCGCTGGTAGTAATCGAACTCAGAACTTGCGCATTGGCGAACAGCGTCTTCCAGATCGGCGGCCCTCCCAGCGCTTTCTCCGGAACCACTACCATGTCTCCCGGTTGCAGGGACACGCCCAGAGAGTCGCCCGTGACCCATCCCGCGCTGTGGTTGCTGATCACCGTCCCGTTGGCGCGGATGACGAACGTAGCTCGTTTGTTCGCCATATTGGTCGTGCCGCCCGCTTGCGTCAAATACCATCGTGCGCTCTTGCCCGGCCGGTAGGAAACGGCGGTCGGACCGTACACTTGTCCCTGCACCAGCACGTAACTTGGCCGCTTCGGAACTGCCAGAATATCCCCAGCTCTCACCGTAATATCGCGGGAAGTGTTCGCCCACGCCTTGACGTCTTGCGACACCTGAATCGTGACTCGTCCCGTGGGCGGCGAGCTGACCAGATTGTCCAGCGTGGTCTGCCACTGGGTGAGTGCCGATTCCGCCGAAAGTTTCTGATCCGGATCGGTCGTGCTGGTCTCCGTCAGTTTCAGGTTCGTTTGCTGTTCGCGCACGCGCTGCACCAGCTCTGCATACGACCTCATTTCCAGCTTCTGAACTTCCGACCGCACCAGTACCGCTCCATACGGATACGCGTTCGGCGAGAATCCACCAGCTCTTGCCAGCACCGAGCTCAATCGCTCACCCGGCTTGATTCCGTATGTTCCCGGATGCACCACTTCTCCGCGCACCACAATCGAAGCGCCCAGATCCTCCCAACCCGGCACTTGCCGAATGGATAGCACATCGCCGTTGTTCAAGACTTCATTCGAGCCTGGGTCGCCACTCATGGCTTTCGCCAGTGAAACTCGCTGCTCATCGCCGCTAACTTGCTTATCGTCTTTCCAAACGTAGTGAGTCAGATCGGCGTTCTGCAAATCCGCGCTTTGCTTCAATCCTCCCGCCGCAGCGATCAG
>JASHTD010000445.1 GCA_030040725.1 Candidatus Sulfotelmatobacter sp.
GTCGAGAGCATGCGCGGGGACATCATGCTGCTCGGGAATACGTCATGGATGATCCGCCGTATCGAAACCAATTCCGGCCGAGTGCTGGTGCAGGACGCGCACGGCGCGCCTCCGAGTGTGCCCTTCTGGAATGGCGAAGCTCCGGCGCGGACGAAAGAGCTTTCGGATCACATTGGCATTCTGCGGCAAAAAATCAGCGAGATGCTGCCGAACACCTCACCGGTTGGATTCTCTGCAACGCAGCCGGAAGTAGCCGCAGCCGTTTCATGGCTCAAAGAAGAGTGCGGGCTTGACGACTCCGGCGCCGAGCAGGCGATCGAATACATCTTGCAGGGCCGCGCGGTGCTCGGCGCGGTTCCTACGCAGACGACTGTGATTGCCGAGCGCTTTTTCGATGAGGGCGGCGGCATGCAGTTGGTGATTCATGCGCCGTTTGGCGGGCGCATCAATAAAGCGTGGGGATTGTCTCTGCGCAAACGCTTCTGCGTGGGATTCAATTTTGAATTGCAGGCTGCGGCCACCGACAACGGTTTGAACATCGCACTGGCTGAGCAGCACAGTTTTCCTTTGGGAGATGTTTTCAATTTTTTGAATGCAGCGACGGTGCAGCCGATTCTGGAGCAGGCTGCGCTCGATTCTCCGATCTTTGGAACGCGCTGGCGCTGGGATGCGAACCGCGCGCTGGCTTTGTTGCGCTTTCAGAATGGAAAGAAAGTTCCGCCGCAGATTCAACGCATGCGGTCGGACGACTTGCTGGCTTCGGTTTTTCCCGATGCGGCGGCGTGTTTCGAAAACATCGAAGGCGAACGAAAAATTCCTGACCATCCTCTTGTCGCCGAAGTGATGAAGGATGTGCTCACCGAGGCGATGGATGTGGAGGGACTGAAGTCGGTTCTCAGCGGGCTGGCGGATGGACGCATTCGCTGCATTGCCGTCGACACTCCCGTGCCATCGCAATTTTCGCATGAAATTCTGAATGCCAATCCGTACGCGTACCTGGACGACGCGCCGCTCGAAGAGCGGCGTGCGCGTGCCGTGCAGATGCGGCGAATGCTGCCAGAGGCAGTGCTGGAAGAAGTTGGAGGGCTCGATCAAGCCGCGATTGAACAGGTGCGCCGCGAAGCCTGGCCAGATATCCGCGACGCCGATGAACTGCATGATGCGCTCCACACTCTGGTGGCGCTGCCCGAATCGGCAATCACGGATGGCCAGTGGGAATTCTTTTTCCAAAGGTTAGTCAACGAGGGACGTGCGGGATTGGCAGTGAGTGGCCCGCAGCGCTATTGGGTTGCAGCGGAACGAGGCAAAACATTTTCTGCACTGTTTCCCGATGCGCAGGTTGAACCGGCAATGAGTGAAGTGGAGACGAATGTTCCAAGGCGCGACGATGCTTTGCTGGCGCTGATTACGGGTTGGATGTCGCATGCGGGGCCGATGACGGCTCCGCAGCTGAGCGCGATTCTGGGACCTTCTGCCGATGAGATCACGGGCGCTCTCCTGCGAATGGAAGCAAGCGGAACGGTCCTGCGCGGAAAGTTCACCTCAGACGGAACGCGGGCAGGAGCGCCTGCGCCACGTGGAATGACTGCTCCTGCACAGCTGCTTGAGCCGGAGGTCGAATGGTGTGAACGGCGATTGCTGGCGCGCATTCACCGGCTGACGGTTGCCACGCTGCGCAAGCAGATCGAGCCGGTGGCGAAGGCGCAGTTCATGGAGTGGCTGTTGCGATGGCAGCATGTTGCTCCGGGAACCCAGGTGACCGGCGAGCGCGGCACGCTGGAAGTGTTGCGGCAATTGCAGGGATTCGAGATTCCAGCGAACGCGTGGGAGCGGCAGGTGCTGGCGCGGCGGGTTGCCGACTATGATCCGAAGTGGCTCGATCAACTTTGTCTGACAGGTGCGGTTGGATGGGGAAGGTTGTCTCCGCATCCGGCGACGCTCGATTCATCTCAGCCAAAAAATGGCGATGAGTCAAGTGCGAGACAGCGGCGAGTAGTTCCAACCAGCGTGGCGCCGGTAACATTTTTTGTTCGCGAAGATGCGGATTGGATGACGCCACGACATCCTGCGGCTGAACTGTCGGAGAATACCGGTCTGAGCCACGGCGCGCAGCTCGTGCTCGATTTTCTTCGGCAGCGGGGCGCGTCATTTTTTGCCGATATTGTACGCGGTACGGGAAAGCTGAAAGCCGAGATCGAAACCGCGCTGTGGGAACTGGTTGCTGCAGGATTAGTGACGGCCGATGGCTTCGACAATCTGCGATCGCTGATCGACCCCAAACGGCGTGCGGGGCAAGGAAGCGGACGCATTGCGCGACCGCGGCACAGTGCGGGGCGCTGGGCCCTGCTGCACACCGGTGAAGCGGTCGAGCGGCCACGCGCGGTCGAGGCCGCGTGCTGGATGCTGCTGCGCCGTTATGGAATTGTGATTCGCGATGTGCTGGCGCGCGAATCGAACCTGTCGCCGTGGCGTGAATTGCTCATAGCATTTCGCAGGCTCGAAGATCGCGGCGAGATTCGCGGCGGCCGTTTTGTTGACGGATTTGTGGGCGAGCAATTTGCTTTGCCGGTTGCGGTGGAATCGGTGCGGGCGATGCGCAAACTCGATTCGGCGCAGGGAACCATCACGATTTCAGCCGCCGATCCTTTGAATCTGGTTGGAATTCTTGTTCCTGGCGAGCGTGTTCCGGCGATTTCTGGGAATAGTGTGAGCTATCAGAATGGAGCGGCCGTTTCCTTACCTGCAGTCACGCCTTCGGTTGTAGCGGCTGGTTGAAGCTCAAAAAAAATCAGAGACTCGATGAGGGGGCCCTTCGAGTCCCTGATTGCGCAAAGCCAGGCAAGAACAGATAACTAAAAGCGCTTCCCCCATCGCTTTTTGCCAAAGCCGTGGCGCACACGCAGTAATGCACGTCGTTTGCCATCAGCAAAATCTGCGGCGGCGAATCCGAAAGAGCGCCAAATCGCTCGAAACAAAACATTTTTGGCGGCATCGGACGAACTGCCATCGGCTCACTGCCGACGGAAACGCTATCCGAACGGATAGTGCCTATCTGTTCGGATATTGGAACAGAATCTCTTTGGGTATGAATTTCTGCCAAAAGTGTGATAAAGAAGAGCGCGACGGAGGAAGCTTGCGCCCTCGACTTCTGGTGCTTTCCGGGCCACTGAAAGACTCCACCATTCCTCTGTCCGAGGATGAGATTACAATCGGCCGGGAAGCCTCAAACGGGATTGCAGTTTCCGATCCTTCAGTCTCAAGAAAGCATTGCCATATCGGCGCGCAGGACGGCCGATTTCTAGTCCGCGACCTGGAAAGCCGCAACGGCACCCTCGTCAACGGGACTCCGGTCGAAGAGCATTGGCTGCAACACGGAGACACAATCTCCGCCGGGGATTCATCCTTTCTTTTTCTGCTTGAGGACCAGGATCTTCCTCCGACCACAGGGCTGGTAGAGTTTGAGGAGTCGCGCCTTACCGCGGAAACCACCATTATCCATCCCAGGGACGTGGTCTATCTGCAGCCGGAAAGATTGTTGCGTGAGTTGCCTGCGAGCTCGAGCGTGGCGCGAAATCTGAATATTCTGCTGAAGATCAGCTGCATCGTTCATGCCATTCGCGATCTCAATGAGTTGCAAGCGCAGCTCCTCGATCTGATTTTTGAGGTTGCTCCCGCCGGACGGGGCGCGATCCTGCTGGCCGACAGCGAGGGCCGGGAGTTCAACTCGTTGTTTGCCCGCATGCGGCAATCGGCGAAAGCACCGCTCGTCAAGGTGAGCCGGACGGTTGCGCGGCAAGTGCAGGAACAAGGGATCGCCATTCTCGCCAGCGACGTACTGGCCAGCGACAACCTGCGGCAGGTCGAGAGCCTGGCGGCGTTAAACGTGCGCTCTTTACTTTGCGTGCCCCTGACGGTTTTTCAGCGCACCATTGGATGCATTTATCTCGACAACGACGCGGTTGGAATTCGGCTGAATGAAGAGCACCTGCAATTAGTCACCGCCATTGCCGGCATATCGGCGGTCGCGCTTGACAATTCCCGCCGCCTGCAGTGGCTGGAGGAAGAAAATCAACGGCTGACCGTCGAAATCACGCAGGACCGCAGTCTGGTTGGCGATGGTGCGCGCATGAAGGAGATTTACCAGTTCCTCAAACGGGTTGCGCCGACGGATGGCACGGTGCTCATCGAGGGCGAGAGCGGCACCGGCAAAGAATTGGCGGCGCGCGCGATTCACAGAAACAGTCCACGGGCGAGCAAGCCTTTTGTTGCAATCAATTGCGCCGCGATTCCGGAGTCGCTGCTGGAGAGCGATCTTTTCGGGCACGAGCGGGGAGCGTTCACGGGAGCGGGATCGCAGAAGAAAGGACGTTTCGAAGTCGCCGACGGAGGGGTTGTCTTTCTCGACGAAATCGGCGAACTGGCCCCGACACTTCAAGTCAAGTTGTTGCGCGTGCTGCAGGAGCGCGAGTTCGAACGCGTCGGAGGGACACACCCGATCAAAGTCGACATCCGGCTGGTTGCGGCTACGAACCGCAATCTCGAGCAGGCCGTGCGCAACGGACAATTCCGCCAGGACTTGTATTACCGTCTGGCGGTGCTGAAAATAACGATGCCGACGCTGCGCGAGCGGCGGGAAGATATTCCCATGCTGGTGCGGCATTTTGTGCAGAAATACGCGAAGCGGTGCAAAGTGAAGCCGCGGCCGGTTTCCCGGGAGGCGCTCGCTTGCCTGGTGAACTACGATTGGCCGGGGAATGTTAGGGAACTCGAGAACGCGATTGAACGAGCGCTGGTGCTGGGGTCCTCGGAGACGATCCTGCCAGAGGATCTGCCGGAATCGCTGCTGGAGCGAACGCCGCCGGAGATGACGGAGGCGAAATACCACGTTGCACTGAAAGAACTAAAAAAGCAGCTGATCTTGAATGCGGTAGAACAGACGCAAGGCAGCTATGCCGACGCGGCGCGCATTCTTGGAGTGCATCCCAATTATTTGCACCGGCTGATTCGCAATCTTGAGCTGAAAGAAAGTTTGAAAGACGCACTGCGCGACATTCCGGCTCGCGGACTGACTGGAATTTCGGGTGGGAACGCGTAGGAAACAAGCGGCCATTGCCGATCGGTTTTCACGGTAGCCGCAGCTTGATCAGTTGCGCAGGATCGAGATAGGTTCCCTGCCAGCGCACCGCGACGTGCAGATGCGGGCCGGTGGCGCGACCGGTTCCTCCGCTGAGTCCAATTTCCTGTCCGCGTTTTACGTGGTCGCCTTCTCTAATCTTGAATTCGGAAAGGTGAAGATACAGCGTGAGCAAGCCCTGTCCATGATCGATGACCACGAAGTTGCCTTCAAAAAAAAGCGGCCGAGCGAGGAGCACGGTGCCATCGTTCATCGCTTCCACAGGCGTGCCGGCTGGAACCCGAAAATCCAGGCCTAGGTGCGGGCTTGAAGTCTTGCCGTTGAAGATGCGCTCAGAACCAAATACGTCGGAGACGGCAGCCTCGGCGGGCGCGTTGAATTGGCCATCCCACTCGCGGTCGGGAGTAACCCGATTCAGATAGTCTTTCTTGATTTGCTGGCCTTCTTCAATCTGCTTCACCTGCTCGGGACTGGGTTCAGTGAATTTGCTCTCGACGCTGAGACTGACTTTGATCTTCGGGTAATTACCGCGGGCAACCATGAATTTGCGGGAGAAAGTTATGTTTGTCTCCGGCGTTTTCCCATCGAGTCGTTCGCCGTTCAACTCCAGAGCATACGAACCCGGGGGCGTTTCCAGGCTGATGCCGGCGAGCGCGAACCAGATTTTTCTTTTTGCATTGAAGCTGAAGGGAAATTCGTGGCCCAGCCACGAACCCTTCAGCGACTGCAGGCGCGAAGGCGCTTTTACCTGAAATAGTACAGGGCTGCCATTGACCAGCCGCGCCGGTTGAGCATGAACGTTCCATCCTGCCGCAGATGCCGAGGGAACAAAGACTGCGGAAAGAAAGCAGCAACAGAGAATGACTGTGAAATGATTGCTAGGAACGGACGATCGCCCAAGGCTCACGCTGTTAGCCTAACATCAGCGCGTGTCAATGCACCTGCTGGATTTCGCGCCTTCGGCCAACCGCAGTTGTTATAATCGACTTCGGCGGTGGGAATAGCTCAACTGGCAGAGCACCGGACTGTGGCTCCGACGGTTGCGGGTTCGATTCCCGTTTCCCACCCCAGATTTTCTTCCTGCCTACTCTCTCACCAATCTTCCGGTTCTCGTTGTGCGAAGTTTTCTGGTTCGTTCAGCCTGGTACGCAGCCGGCACTTCTAGGCGCCTTGTGCTCTAGCTTTCGGCGGTGATGAAAGCGGCGCGTAAGCGGATCCCGGCTCTGAGGCCTGATGCTGCCGCAGCACATCGTTCCAGAAGGTGCTGTGCGGATCAATTGTCGAGATTCCCAATTGACCGGCCATTGGAGTGTTTTCTTCTCCCAACCAGACAACCATAAAGTCTTCCTGCCTGTTTTGCCGCGCCAGAGTAACTCTGGAGCCGCGCTCGATTTTTTTGTACACCCCTTTGAGCAGACATCCTTGAGGGCTGACGTTGACGGTCATCACTTCCTGATCAAAGGTCCGGCCGTCGGAGTCGGTCGCGGTGAGGCGGACTGGGATGACTACGCTAACACGTGAATCGCGACGCTCGATTCTGAACTGCGCCATCAGCCCGCTTAATTCGGCGGCGATGGCGGCCAGTTCCTGCGCGGCCTTCTCGGAATCCTGCGCGCGGTTTAACGTACCATCCGCCGCTTGTGCGACGCCGCTAATGTTTTCGGAGATGTCGCGCGCTCCATTGGCGGCTTCGCTGGCGTTGCGCGTCATTTCGTTGGTCGTGGCGCTTTGTTCCTCGACTGCGGCGGCGATCGTAGCAGAGATGTCGTTGATCTGGTTGATGACACTGCTGATGGTTTCGATGGCTTTGACGGCGCCTTTTGTATCACCTTGAATGGCACTGATTTTCCGGCTGATGTCTTCCGTGGCTTTGGCCGTCTGTTTGGCAAGTTCTTTCACTTCGTTGGCGACGACGGCGAAGCCTTTGCCGGCTTCTCCGGCGCGGGCCGCTTCGATCGTAGCGTTCAGCGCCAGCAGATTTGTCTGCTGCGCGATCGTGGTGATTACCTTGACGACAACGCCGATTTCGGCACTGGAATGGCCCAGTTTCGCTACGGTGGAATTGGCTTCTTGCGCGGTGCTCACGGCGGCCGATGCCACCTTTGCGGCTTCATTGGCGTTGACCGCAATGCTCTGGATGGTTGAGGTCATCTCGCCGGCGCCGGTCGAAAGACTTTGCAGATTCTGGCTGACCTGCTGCGTCACGTTGGATACGGCCTTGGCTTGCTGGGCAGTTTGGCCCGAGTTGCCGGTGATCTGCTGGCTGGCCTCGAGTAATTGCTGGCTGGCCGAGGCCAGTTTGCGAGTATGAACGGCTACGCCGCGCAGAAGTCCCTGCAGCTTGTCCATGAAGAGATTGAACAAGCGGCCAATTTCGCTCAATTCGTCTTTGCCCAGGTTTCCGGCGATATCTAGGCGTTTAGTCACGTCTCCATCGCCCTCGGCGATGTCCTGGATCATGTGAGTCAGGTGTGCCAGTGACAGCGAGATGGTGCGCACCAGGGCCAGGCTGCCCAGGCACATGGCTACCAGTGTCGATATCACCAGAAGATAAACAACAAATTGGATATGGCGGGTGCGGGCATTGGCGCGCTCCGCCTGATCGTCGAGCGCCTGGCTTAGCTTGTCTTGATTCTCAGAAATCGCACGCAAGAACTCTTCAAAAGCCGGATTGGCTCTCTCAATCATCAATTGGTGGGATTCGACGTTGTGTGCGTGAGTAATTAAGTCAATGACTCCGGCATCGGCTTGCGTGAGTTTGTCGAAAGCCGAGGTGATGCCGGAACCGCCTCCTGCGCCCTGTTGAATCTTGTCCCGGGCTTGCTTGACCAGCGATTCATTCTGATTTATCAGCTCTTCAATGGCGTCGGGATCACTCTGCTGAATCATCCTTTGGGTGTTGCCTTGAATCTTGACGGCCATATCAAGCAATTGAAATGAAGTCTGACTCTGGGCGCGCGACTGGGTAGCGACGTCGCTCGAGAGCGATACCGACACGTGGAGTAGGTAAGACAATCCGAGGACGGCTCCGGCCGTGATGGCAACGGAGGCGGCCAGAGCCAGAGTCATGCGGCGCGCGATGCTGAAGTTCATGGGAGGGTCCTCGTGCCAGCCGCCTAGTGAAGTTTGTCGGCCCGCAGTCCAAAAACGATGGAGCCAATTGGCTTTTTTCCGTCAAGCACGGGAAGGCCAACCTGGATCAACTGCCAACCGGTAGAATCATCAAGCTTCACGGTGCCGATCCAGGTTTTGCCACTCATGGGCACTTCATGTTTAGGCATACCTTTGTGAGTCCAGTGTTCGGTTTTTGCGTCAAAGCCCACCTTGCCACCGTCCGCACCAGAAACAAAGATTTTGGTAATCACCTCGTCTTTCTGAGTTTTCAAGTATTCCGAGAGAGAATTCTTGCCGATCGCACGCACAAATGGATCGAACAGCGAAAGGCTGTGCCACTTCTCATTGGTCATGGCTTTTGCCTCGGGAGATGCAGGAGTCGAGTTGTAGGCTTTTACTGCGCCGATTACCTGCGAATCGGCGCTGATCGTTTCCAGATGCTTGATTTCAGTGTTCAGCTTTGCCTGTAACTCCGGCGGCGCCTGAGCACAAGCTACGACGGCGAATAAAACAATGGACAGCATCATTGCGATTCTGAATGTCATCGCGTGCTTTGACCTCGGACTTCCCCGGTGTGCGGGTAAGCAATTGTTAGTTCTGCAAATCTATATCGGCACACGCACGCTGAACATTACCGGGCCGCTAGGGCAAGCGTTTTACCCAGTCGTTGGCTCGATCGCTTCCGATGCGCAGGATTTTGCCGTTTTGCGCTCTTGGTTCTTTTTGCGGCAAAAGCACGAAGGGTTTGGAAAACTACGGTAGAATGGGCACTCCAACTGGGTATGAGGCGAATTCTCCATCCACGTTTTTTATCCCGGCGGCTGGGGCCGCTGGAGCTGCGCATGCTCGATGGCCTATGGGCGAAGGGAAGCGCCACGGTTCGTGAGCTGCTCGAAACCGACTACTCCGATTTGGCGTATACCACCTTGATGACGACGCTCGACCGCCTGTTCAAGAAAGGCCTTTTGACTCGGAGTGAGGAGGGTCGAGCGTTTCGCTACACTCCGCGCATGACTCGCGAAGAATTGCACCGGGAAGCGGTGAGCGACGCCCTACGCCAATTGCTGGATGTCAGTTCCACCTCGAATTTGCCACTCTCGTTTCTGGTCGAAATTGTCAGCGAGCGCGATACGAAACTGCTCGATGACTTGGGAACACTCGTGGAACGGAAGCGGCGGGAACTGACGGAGCGTAATCGGCATGGGCAGAGCCGCCGCGCAAAGGAGACCGACTGATGTTTTTCCTGCGCGGAATCGCGGTGTCGTTTTCCATCGGAGTGATTGTTTACGCATGTTTTTCGGTGGTGGTTGCACTGGCCTGGCGGGCCTTTCGCCTCGATGCGCATCAATATTCTGTGAGATTCTCCGCCGATCTGCTGTTCGCTTTGCGGCTCGCTCCCGCGTTCATTTCCGGCGCGGTCATGCTGATGCTTGCCGTGCCTTCTTTTCTCTGGCTGGAACCTCGCGCAGTGGTCGAACCCATGGGACCGGCCCCTGTCGTGCTCTGCATCTGCGGCCTGGCGGCAGTTCTATGGGGAGCCTGGCATGCTGCATCAGCTTTGCGAAGCGCTCTGAGAACGGTCGCGAGCTGGTCGCAGACAGCATCGGTGATTTCTTCGGAGCCGGTTGGCGCGAGCAGTTCGGTTCCGATACTGTTGAGCTCATCCAGCTTGCCTGCTCTCGCGGCCGCGGGCATTGTTAAACCGACGGTGTGGCTGTCGCAGGCGGCCCAGTATTTGCTCAACGAGCGGGAGTTACGCAGCGCTTTGCGGCATGAGATGGTGCACGTGCGCCGCAAAGATAATTTGCGGAAGCTGATCCTTCATTTTGTCGCATTTCCGGGCATGGCAGAGCTCGAGAGCGCGTGGCGCGAAGCCACGGAAATGGCTGCAGACGATGCCGCCGTCTCGAACAGTGCGGAAGCCCTCGATCTGGCCGCGGCGGTGATCAAGTTGTCGCGGTTGGCTCCGCTCAATCCGCCTGCGGAACTCACGATGGCTTTGGTTCACAGCCCCACCGCATCGGTGAATGCGCGTGTCGAGCGCTTGATCTCCTGGAACGAACTGCAGCGGCAGCCGCCGGCGAGCTATCCTCGTGCATCGGCGCTCTGTGCTGCAGGCGCTGTCGCGCTGAGTTTCGTGGCTGCCTACACTCACTTGCTCATTCTTACGCACGCCGCAACTGAAATGCTGGTGCGGTAAACTCTCTCCATGCCAAGCGGCCGTCAAGGTTCGATTCACCTGTTCCGTTTTTCGGGAATCGACGTGTTTCTGCATTGGTCGTGGTTCCTGGTGGCGGCTTATGAAATCAGCAGCCGCAAAGGAAGCTACTCCTCCATCACTTGGAATGTAGTGGAGTATCTCGCGCTCTTTCTCATCGTGACTATGCATGAGTTCGGGCATGCATTGGCTTGCCGGCAAGTGGGAGGGACTGCGGATCACATCGTGCTATGGCCGCTGGGCGGGGTGGCGTATGTTAATCCTCCACAGCGGCCGGGAGCAACGCTGTGGAGCATCGCCGCCGGGCCGCTGGTGAATGTGGGGCTGGGAGTGATTCTGTGGGTAACCGGTATTCTCAGTCATGGATCGGCGTGGCTGGCAGCGTCGCCGGACCTGCACCAGTTGCTGCGCGCGATCTGGGAGATCAATTTAGGCTTGCTGATCTTCAATATCCTTCCTATCTACCCCCTCGATGGTGGGCAGATATTGCGTTCTCTGTTGTGGTTTGTACTTGGGCGCGCGCGCAGCCTGATGGCGGCTGCTGTAATCGGCTTGCTCGGCTCTGCCGGATTCATTCTGCTGGCGATTAAGATTCAATCCATCTGGATTGGAGCAATCTCGGTTTTCGTCCTGATGAATTCGTGGACTGGACTGCGGCAAGCGAGAGCGCTGGCGCGATTCGCGAAGTTGCCACGCCGGCAGGGGTACGCCTGTCCTACCTGCAAAACGTCGCCGCCGCTGGGGAACTACTGGAAGTGCGGCAAGTGCGGATTGCCCTTCGATACCTTTCAAACCGGCGCCGCCTGTCCGCACTGCGGCGCGCGCTTCGATGTGACGCGATGCCTTGATTGCGGAGCGTTGCACCCGATCTCACAGTGGAGCGGTGCAACGATTGACTTGCTGCAACGGGTGTAGTTCTGGCTTGCTAATTTCGGGCCCCGAGGGACGACCGTGGGTGGTTTGGGTCAATGAGTGTAATCGGGATGTTGCGCCAACAATCATTGACTTGGCCGTTTTGACGACGTAGGATTCGCGCCAGTTTTTTGGAGAGCCAACGAATGCTGGAGTTCAAGATTGACAGAGACTCCTCGGTCGCACGGCGGGAGGCCAAGGGTCGGCTCATAGCGTGGAGTATCGTGTTGTTGCTATTCGCGATGGGTGTATCGATCTTCATTCTTGGGCTCCAAGGATTGCTAAGTGTTGGCTCGGACCTTAATTGGTTGGGATGGTTATTGATGCCTGCTATTCTCGGCTCGGCCATCGGCTTTTTGATTTTGTCCTACCGCGAAGGCTTGCGCCGTGCCGGACGCAAAATGATTTTTGTTCTTGACGATAGCGGGATCGTCCGCAAGATGGAAGGATTTCCTGACGTGAGAATAGATTTCTCTGAAGTGGACACGCTACGCCAGGAACTGCGGTGGCTGGTTGTTAAAAGTACCGAGCCCCAGAGGAAAATTGCAATTCCGGAAAATGTCAAAGGGTTTGAAGTGATTCGCACCGAGCTCGCAAAGCATCATGCACTTTCAGCCCCAGTCAAGAAGCTCCCCCTCAGGAACGCTACGCCGATAACATTATCCGCCGTAAGTTGGGCCGCATTCCTATGGCTTCGTGACCTGAGGGTTGTCATCCCCGCCGGGATCCTAGCGATGACGCTTCTTGCATTAGGATGTCGCCGCCTGTGGACCTTATCTCGTCGCGGGCCAAAGCGATGGCCCCCATTGGCCTTGCTTGCAATAGCATGGGGCTCAGCCATCATACTCATCTACATCCGCATCCGCGTAGTGTGGCCCTGAATCTCGGCAACGTCTGGGAATATCTTGATCAATTGTTGTTAACAGGCGTCTCTGACAATGTCGGCGGTGTCAAGTTCATTTTGAGCACACTACAGCGAGCACTCATGGAAAGAGCGCCATTTCGCTCTCGTAGGATGGTTTTCGCTTTGCCAACCACAGCTCGCCTCGTAATCGTTTCAGGTCAGGAACTCAGTCCGACCCATGCA
>JASHTD010000446.1 GCA_030040725.1 Candidatus Sulfotelmatobacter sp.
CGAGCATTTTGGTAGCAGGAAAAAATTTTGGCTGCGGATCGTCGCGCGAACATGCCGTCTGGGCGTTGACCGACTTCGGTTTCCGAGGCGTCATTTCTTCTTCCTTCGCCGATATTTTCGCCAACAACAGCGCCAAGAACGGCTTTCTCACGGTTCGCCTCGGCGATCACGAAATTGCCGAAATAATGAAGCGGGCGACCGCATCCAGCAATTACGAACTCACGATCGATCTCGAACAATGCGAAGTTCGTGACGATCAGCGCTTCCGCGCAAAGTTTCATGTCGACGAATTCGTGCGTCACTGCCTGCTGAATGGATTGGATGACATCGGCTTAACCCTGCAACACGAGTCAGAAATCGCGGCTTACGAAGCGCGCCATCTACTCCCGGCGACGCTGGAGTTCGTCAACCGATAAGTTGACCGAACGAGCGGAACAGTAAAGGGAAATCAAAAGGCGTAAAGATTTGTAAAACATTCTTCCGTAAGCTTGACCTGTGCTTAGCCACAGTTGATGCTTGATTCTACGGTTTATCATTAAGTCTGCGCTTGTGATTTCCCCTGCTTTCTGCCGTAGGAAGCCATGGCGCAAGGGTGGCCTGCCGCCTTTGTTACCGGCAGAGATACCGAAACCGAGTCGGGCTGAGCACGTCTAATAAGTGTCGGTGTGTAAGCCTCACACTTGGTCTAAGACATTTTTCGACCGATACCGAAAATCGCAATGACAATGAATTGCACCGTTTCAGAAAACGACCAGTCTGCGCCGCGCAGTTTGCTGCGTCGTGGAATGGCTCTAGCCCTTATTTTCACCTCTGTCGGCTGGTTCGGTTGTACCGGGTACTCCAGGCAAAATGCGCACGCCGCCGGCCCGCACATCGTTTCGGTCTCGATCGCGAGGGTACAGAAGGAAGACGTGCCGGTCTATCGGGTCGGCCTCGGCTCGGTCACGGCCTTCTACACGGCCAATATAAAAAGCCGTGTGGATGGCCAGATCATGCGGGTGAACTTCAAAGAAGGGCAAATCGTTCATGAGGGCGATTTGCTGATCGTGATCGATCCGCGGCCTTATCAAGTCCAGCTCGAGCAGATGCAGGCCCAGCTCTTCAAAGATCAGGCAACCTTGCGCGATGCCAAGTTGAATCTTGATCGCTACACCACACTGATTCCCTCCGGAAGCATCGCGCAGCAACAGGTGGATACGCAGAAGTCATTGGTGGATCAACTGGACGGCCAGGTGCGCACCGATCAGGCGCAGATCGACAACGCCAAGCTGCAGATCGTCTATTGCAACATCACGGCGCCGTTTACCGGACGGGTTGGCCTGCGGCAGGTCGATCCGGGAAACATCGTGCACGCCACCGATACCAACCCCATGCTGATTCTGACGCAACTGCAGCCGATCGCCGTGATCTTCACGCTTCCCGAAGACGAATTGCCCACCGTCGCGCAGCGAATGAAAGACGCCACTCTGCAGGTGGAGGCTTATAGCCGCGACAATCAGACTAAGCTAGCCACCGGCAAGCTGATGACGATCGACAACCAGATTGATCCCACGACAGGAACCGCAAAGCTCAAGGCTGTTTTCGACAATAAAGATTCCCAGCTTTGGCCGAATCAATTCGTGAATGCCGATCTCCTGCTCGAGACGCGGAAAAACAGCACCGTGGTTCCGACCGCATCCATTTTGCACGGGCCACAGGGCGCCTTTGTTTATGCTCTCAATCCCGATAAAACCGTCGAGGCACGCAACGTCGACATTGCTCTCACTCAAGGCACCACGACGGTGATTAAGAGCGGCATTAAGCCCGGGGAAGTGGTGGTTACCGACGGCCAGGATAAGCTTCAGACTGGAAGCAGCGTTGAGCCGCGCAACGGCGCAGCCGGCAATGCGGCCGCGGAACAAAAAGGACTCGGCAATCCACCTGGCGATGCCGTCGGCACGTCCTCAGCAGGAAACGGCAGTCGATGAGTCCTTCACGAATATTCATTCTCCGGCCGGTCGCAACTACGTTGCTGATGGTCGGAGTGCTGCTTGTGGGCTGGGTTGCCTTCATGCAACTGCCGGTCTCGGCTCTGCCCGAAGTCGATTACCCAACTATTCAAGTAGTCACATTCTATCCAGGCGCCGATCCCGATGTGATGGCTTCGTCCGTTACTTCTCCATTGGAGCGCCAATTCGGACAAGTTCCCGGGCTCAGCCAGATGACTTCCACCAGTTCGTTTGGCAGTTCGGTCATCACTCTGCAGTTTGGGCTCGATCAGAATATTGACGTGGAAGAGCAGCAGGTGCAGGCTGCGGTTAATGCGGCCGCAACTTATCTGCCCACCGATCTGCCGAATCCTCCCATCTATAACAAAGTCAATCCTGCCGATGCGCCAATTCTCACACTGGCGATGACGGCAGATTCTCTGCCGTTGTCCAAAGTTGAGGATCTGGCAGACACCGCTCTCGCGCAGAAAATTTCCCAGCTTCCCGGTGTAGGACTCGTCTCGATCAGCGGCGGGCAGAAGCCGGCGGTTCGTGTTCAAGTCAATCCCACCTCGCTGGCTTCTTTCGGATTAAGCCTGGAAGACGTTCGTACCGCGCTCGCAGAAGCCAATGTGGATCAGGCCAAGGGCGTGATCGACGGCGCACGGCAGTCCTACACGCTCAGTGACAACGACCAGCTTTTCACCGCGGCTCAGTACAAGCCCATTGTGATCGCCTATCGCAACGGGGCTCCGGTTCGTCTCAGCGACGTAGCCAACGTGATCGACGGAACCGAGAACAATCTGCTCGCCGCCTGGATGAACACGACCCCCGCGGTCATCGTGAACATTCAGAGGCAGCCAGGCGCGAACATCATCAGCGTCGTCGATCGCATCAAGAAACTGCTGCCGCAATTGCAGGCGTCGCTGCCCTCGGCGGTCCGGATGCAGATTCTCACCGATCGGACCACCACCATCCGCGCCTCAGTGAAAGACGTCGAATTCGAGCTGGGCCTGACCATTGTGCTGGTCGTCGTCGTCATTTTCTTTTTCTTGCGAAATCTGCGGGCGACCTTCATCCCCAGCGTGGCTGTGCCGCTCTCCATCGTGGGAACCTTCGGTGTGATGTATCTGCTGGGATACAGCCTGAACAATCTCACCCTTATGGCATTAACCATCTCGACGGGCTTTGTGGTCGACGATGCCATCGTGATGATCGAAAATATCGATCGCTTCCTGGAAGCTGGAGATTCTCCGCTCGATGCGGCCCTGAAAGGTTCGGGCCAGATTGGGTTCACGATTGTCTCGCTCACGGTTTCGCTGATTGCGGTGCTGATTCCTTTGTTGTTCATGGGCGACATTGTCGGCCGCCTTTTTCGCGAGTTCGCGGTTACGCTGGCGGTAACCATTCTTGTCTCCGCCGGAGTTTCCCTCAGCTTGACCCCCATGATGTGTGCCAAGCTGCTGCGGCACCGCAAACCGGGCGAGGAGGGCCGCTTCTACCGGATCACGGAAGATTTCTACAATCGCGTAATTGCCTTTTACGGTCGCACCGTGAAGTGGGTGCTGAAGCACCAGACTGAAACCCTCATCGTGACGTTCGGCACTCTGGTACTCACGCTGGTGCTTTACGTGGTTGTGCCGAAGGGCTTTTTCCCGGTGCAGGATACCGGCGTCATTCTTGGCATCTCGCAGGCGCCCGATGACGTTTCGTTCGATGCCATGTCGCGCCGCCAGCAGGAATTGGCCAAGGTCATTCTCAAGGACAAAGATGTTGAAAGCTTGTCTTCGTTCATCGGCGTCGACGGCACCAACACCACTCCCAACAGCGGCCGCATTCAGATCAATCTGAAGCCGCGCGATGAGCGCAGCGACGACGCCTCGGCGATCATTCGCCGTCTGCAGCCGGAGATTGCCAGAGTTGGGGGCATCACGCTCTACATGCAACCGGTGCAGGATCTAACCGTCGAAGACAGAGTGAGTCGGACCCAGTTCCAATATTCCATCGAAGATGCCGATGCCCGCGAACTCGCGCAGTGGACACCCAAACTGGTCGCGAAGATGCGCGCTTCGCCCGTGTTGCGCGATGTGGCAACCGACGAGCTCAACGGCGGTCTTAAGACCAACATCACCATCGACCGAGATACCGCATCGCGGCTCGGTATTCTTCCGCAGGCGATCGACAACACACTATACGACGCCTTCGGCCAGCGCCTGGTTTCGACTATTTTTACGCAGCTCAATCAATACCACGTAGTGCTCGAGGTGCTGCCCAGCTTCGCCAGCACTCCTCAGGCCATGGATGATGTTTATGTTCGTCCAGCAAGTGCGATGCCCAACGCCGGAGCGCCTACAGCGAATGCTCCGACTTCCAGCACCAGCGGCAACCCGGTTCCGCTTTCCGCATTCACGCGCCTGCAATCGACCAGCGCTCCGCTGGCGGTGAATCATCAGGGACAGTTCCCGGTTGTGACGTTATCGTTCAATCTTGCGCCGGGAGCTTCACTGGGTCAGGCCACTACGGCGATCCAGCAAGCAGAGAAAGAAATTCAGCTTCCACCCAGCATTCATGCGGCCTTTCAAGGAACGGCCGCGGCATTTCAGAATTCGCTCTCCACCGAGCCCTTCCTGATCCTGGCGGCGATCATCACGGTTTACATCGTGCTGGGAGTTTTATACGAGAGCTACATTCACCCCATTACGATTCTTTCCACGTTGCCCTCGGCGGGTGTGGGCGCGATTTTAGCCTTAATGCTCACCGGGAATGACCTCACCGTAGTTGCTCTGATCGGGATCATTCTGCTGATCGGCATTGTTAAGAAGAACGCGATCATGATGATCGACTTCGCTCTCGAAGCCGAGCGCGACGAGCACAAGTCGCCGGAGGAGGCAATCTATCAGGCGTGCCTGCTGCGGTTCCGCCCGATCATGATGACCACCATGGCGGCGCTGCTCGGCGGCTTGCCCCTGGCGTTGGGGTCGGGCACGGGCGCGGAACTGCGCCGGCCGCTGGGCATCACGATTGTCGGCGGCTTGATCCTCAGCCAGTTGCTCACCCTATACACGACACCGGTGGTTTATTTGTGGTTCGATCGATTGGCAGCGAAGTTTGCGAGGTACAAGATTGGGAATCCAATTCCGCGCGAGATGCCGGCGGACTGATGCCTTTTCGGGAAATGCTGATGGGAACCCGATTTGTTGAAAGCTAGCTGACTCCCGAGCTGACTAGAAGCATGAGTATCTCGGCTCCATTTATTCGGCGACCGATTGGCACGTCGCTGCTGGCAGCGGCGCTGCTGCTCTCCGGTATCCTTGCCTTTAACTACCTGCCGGTGGCATCACTCCCTCGCGTCGACTTCCCCGTGATTCAAGTCAGCGCGCAGTTGCCGGGAGCGGATCCGCAGACCATGGCCTCGGCCGTGGCAACCCCGCTGGAACGGCAGTTCGGGCGCATCTCGGCGATCAATGAGATGACCTCGACAAGCCAGTTGGGCTCAACCAGCATTGTTCTGCAATTCGATTTGAACCGGAACATCGATGCTGCCAGCCGTGATGTGCAGGCGGCTATCAACGCAGCGCGCAGCCAGTTGCCCGCCAATCTTCCCAGCAACCCGGAGTATTGGAAATCTAACCCTTCGGAGGCGCCGATTCTGATTCTGGCGCTGACCTCGGACACAGAAACCGTGCCGCAAATGTACGACGCGGCCGATTCGATTCTGGCGCAGAAACTTTCGCAGGTGAGCGGTGTAGGGCAGACCTATGTGGGCGGGTCGGCGCAGCCGGCGGTACGCGCCGAAGTCAACCCGATGCTGCTCAACAAACTCGGCATTGGGCTGGACACGGTTCGCAACGCACTCAACCTCGCCAATTCGAACCGGGCCAAGGGGCAACTGAGCCTCGGAAACAAAAGCTGGATGCTCGACGATAACGATCAGCTTTTTACCGCCGATCAGTACCAACCCTTGATCGTCGCTTATCGAAATGGCGCGCCGGTTCGGCTTTCCGATGTAGCCCAGGTCGAGGATTCGGTTGCCGACGTGCGTCATGTCGGCGTGGCAAATGGCAAGCCCAGCGTGCTGATCATCATTTATCGTCAACCGGGCGCCAATATCATACAGACGGTCGACCGTGTAATCTCTCTGTTGCCCTACCTCCAGTCTTCCATTTCGCCCGCGATCCACCTTTCCATTGCGATGGACCGGACCGTCACGGTTCGAGCTTCGGTGAAGGATATTGAGTTCACGCTGATTCTCTCCGTCGTTCTCGTCATTCTGGTGGTGTTCGCTTTTCTGCGAACCGTGCGCGCCACGATCATTCCCAGCATTGCCGTCCCACTCTCGCTGGTTGGAACCTTCGGGGTGATGTATGTGCTGGGCTACAGCCTGGACAATCTTTCGCTGATGGCGCTCGCGATTTCGACTGGATTCGTGGTCGATGACGCAATCGTGGTTCTCGAAAACATCACACGCTACGTCGAGCAGGGAATGGATGCGGTACGGGCAGCATTCAAGGGGGCCGCAGAAATTGGATTTACCGTGCTCTCCATGAGCCTCTCGCTGATAGCCGTCTTTATTCCGTTGCTGCTCATGGGAGGCATCGTCGGTCGTCTCTTTCGCGAATTCGCAATTACGCTGAGCATCGCGATCGCGATCTCGCTGCTAGTGTCGCTGACGACGACGCCCACGATGTGCGCAAAGTTCCTGCGTCCGGCCGCGGATGATTCCCATAATCGCTTCTATCACGCCAGCGAAGCGGTTTTCGACTGGATGCTCAAAACCTACCGCCGCGCCTTGCGTGTGGCGCTGAAACACAGCTTCATTACGCTGTGCGTAACCATAGCGGTCGCCGTCTTTAGCGTCTTCCTGTACATCAAAGTTCCCAAGGGGTTTTTTCCGCAGCAGGATACGTCCCGCATTGGCGGTTCGGTGCAGGCTGCGCAGGATATTTCCTTCCAGGCGATGCGTAACAAAATGGAGCGCTACGTCTCGATTGTGATGACCGATCCGGCGGTAAGTTCAGTGGTCGGGTTTGCGGGTGGAAACACGGTTTCAAACCAGGGTCGCTTCTTCATCATGCTTAAGCCGCTGGAGGAACGCACATCCTGTGCTGGAAAGCATTTCTGGCAGTTCTGCCCACAAGTCTCCGCCGACGATGTGCTCAACCGATTGCGAGATAAGCTGGCCGTAGTGCCCGGGGCCACGTTGTATTTGCAATCCTACCAGGACCTGACCATCGGCGGCCGGCACAGCAACGCTCAGTATCAGTACACGCTTGAGGGTCAGGACCTGAATGAACTGAACAGCTGGGGACCACGGCTGCTCGAACGATTGCGCGCGCTGCCGGAACTGCGCGACGTAAACACCGATCAGCAGGACCAGGGCCTGGAAGCCAAGTTGGTAATCGACCGCGACACGGCAAGTCGACTGGGCGTGGCCACGCAGGATATCGACAATGCGCTTTACGACGCCTTTGGACAGCGCCAGGTCTCCACCATGGACGAGTCGCTGAACCAATATCACGTGGTCATGGAAGTTGCGCCGCAATTCCAGCAGACGACCGAGGCGTTGCAGAATATTTATTTGCGCTCTGCGAGCGGTGCGCCCATACCGCTGGCAGCGTTCACCCATTACGAACCCTCGAATATCGCGCTCGCCGTGAACCATCAGAGTCAGTTTCCTTCGGTCACCATCTCGTTCAATCTGGCGCCCGGAGTTTCTCTGGGACAGGCGACCATGGCCATCGAAAAGGCGCAGCGTTCCATTGATTTTCCCTCCACCATCTCAGCCAGTTTTCAAGGCACGGCGGCGGCGTTCATGGACTCCCTGTCGAGCGAGTTGGTTTTGATCATTACCGCTCTCATCGCCGTCTACATTGTTTTGGGCATGCTCTACGAGAGCTACATTCACCCCATCACCATTCTTTCTACTCTGCCTTCGGCGGGCGTGGGCGCTCTTCTTGCTTTGCTGCTCACCCACAACGAACTCAATGTGATCGGAACCATCGGAATTATCTTGCTGATCGGCCTGGTCAAGAAAAACGCGATCATGATGATCGACGTGGCTCTCGACGTGGAGCGCACGCAAGGCAAGAAGCCGGTGGATGCGATTTACGACGCCTGCCTGCTGCGCTTCCGCCCTATCATGATGACGACGATGGCGGCTTTGTTGGGAGGTTTGCCATTGGCTCTCGGCAGAGGCACCGGCTCGGAATTGCACCGGCCTCTGGGCATCACGATCGTCGGAGGATTGATCGTCAGCCAGGCCCTCACCCTGTTTACCACCCCGGTCGTTTACGTCTATCTTGATCGCCTGCGCATGTTTCTGCGCGGCGGCCAGGAAACGTCTCCGGCAGAGAGTCATGCCGGGACGGTCACGCCAAGTCCGGCACATTGACTCGCCCGTGCCGGAATCCTGTTAAGATTGAAAATCCTTTAGATGGCAACGTTTTTGAATCGGTCCCAGCCGAGCGCGTGCAACCTGCGGTTCTCGGCAAAGCATCGCAGCAGGCAGGGGGTGGGATTTTTCTCTGGCATCTCAGTATGATGGGTCTTCACCATTGGAGCGTCGCCGGATAGGCCGTTTCTTTAAATTTCTTTCAGGAGTTGGGAATGCTTCAAAAAGCATTGGCGCTAATGTTCGCCTTGGCGGGCATCGCCGCTTGCGTTGGATGCAGCGCTCAGAGTCACTACTTGTTCGCAGCTCTTCCGTCAGTGAACGAGGTCGCCGTTTATCGCGAAGATCCCATCGCCGGGGTGCTAACACAGATCACGGGCAGTCCCTACAGCGTGGGCGACGGCGCCCACTCGTTGGTGATTCATCCCTCTGGAAGGTACTTGTATGTTGCCAATCCCGGGCAGGATGAAAACGATGTTTCCTTGTTTACCATTGCCGGAAACGGCGTGTTAACCGAGATCTTTCCCCGTGCGACGGTCGCCCCGCTGGGAAATGCGCCCGAGTTGCTGATTATGGACCCGAGCGGCAATTACTTGTATGTGATGAATTCCGCCTCGGAAAACATTTCGGTTTTTTCCATCGACTCGAAAACTGGGACCCTCACGCAAATTGACGGATCCCCATTTCCAATTGGGCTGTCGCCTCTCAATATGCAATTGACTCCCTCGGGAAAGTTTCTTTTCGTCTCAGCTGCGAGCATCCCGAATGGTTTAGTCGAGGGTTTCACGGTCACTTCAGGCAAGCTCCAGTTCGCCAGCCTCACCAGCACGGAGGGATTGAATCCCTATGGACTGGTCATCGATCCGGCCGGAAAGTATCTGTACGCCGCCAATACTTCCTCGAACTCCATTACCATCTTTTCCATCGGGTCGAACGGTGCGCTCAGCCAGATCGCGGGATCTCCGCTGGCCGATATCTACAACGGCCCGGTCGCCATGATGATGGACCCGAAAGGTCAATTTCTTTACGTGGCCAACCAGTCCTCGAACAATCTTGCGGTGTACACCATCACAAGCGGATTGCCGGTCGGCCTCACGACCTCTACCACTACATTCGCCTTCACAACCGAAAGTGACCCAGGCGTGATCGCCTTCGACCCGAACGGAGGCCACCTGTTTGTTGGCAGTCAGGGGTCAGCACCCGGAATTCAATCGTTTCAGGTTACCAGCGGCAACCTGAACCCGATCTATATCTATAAAGTGGCGAACTCGGCCACATCGATCGCGGTAAGCCCGTGAGGAACTTCACGGACCCGACGTGGATAATTTGACGGCGCGGTGACAAACGATAAGCAGCAGGTTTGCGACAATAAACGGGTCGGCAGCCGTTTCCCGCATTTGCAACCAAACCTGGGGGCTTACCATCGAATCCACCAAGCTCTCCGGGTCCGGTAACTGGCGAGTGGATCCTGTGCCGAGACTGAGTTCAGGATGCGAAATCCATGAGGATTGCCAGCGCGGCCAGCGCCTTTCCCAAGCATTACTACTCGCAGAAATTTCTTCTTGAACGCCTGCAGGATTATTGGGGAGATCAGCTCAGGAACCCCCAATTGCTTGCGCGTCTGCATCGCAATGTGACGGTCGATGGGCGTTATCTTGCGATCCCCACAGAGCAATATCCCGCCATCAAGACCTGGGGCGCGGCTAACGATATCTGGATCAAGATCGCTCAGGAATTGGGAGAGCGAGCGCTCTGCTTGGCGCTTCACCATGCCGGGATTCAGCCCTCCGAGCTCGGCGCTTTATTATTCACCACCGTTACCGGCGTCGCCAGCCCTTCGATCGATGCGCTGCTGATCAATCGCATGAAACTTCCCGCCAACATTCGCCGCACTCCGATTTTTGGTCTGGGATGCGTCGCCGGCGCGGCCGGAATCGCGCGGGCCGCGGATTACGTTCGTGCGTATCCCTCGCAGGCGGCAGCCTTGGTTTCCGTCGAACTTTGCTCGCTCACGCTT
>JASHTD010000135.1 GCA_030040725.1 Candidatus Sulfotelmatobacter sp.
GAGACGTGCTTCTTCTGCTCGAGCACAAGCCAGTCATCACTCTTGGCCGCAACGCAAAAACCTCCAACGTAACGGCTTCGCCTGAACTGCTATCCCAGCGCGGCGTCGAACTCTTCGAATGCGACCGCGGCGGCGATGTCACATTCCACGGCCCTGGCCAGATTGTCGCTTACCCAATCTTCGATTTGCGCGGGTTCGCCCGTTCCGTGACGAACACCGACTCACTGTCATCCCGAGCGGAAGAGAACGATTCGCTCGCGAATCGTTCTCAGAAGTCGAGGGACCTTGGGTCTACTCGCAGACACCTCGGCGCCGTCGACTTCGTCCGTTGCCTCGAAGAAGTCCTCATGCGCACGTGCGCTGACTTCGCGATTCCCACAAAACGCGTCAAGGGCCTAACCGGCGTATGGACCAGCGACTCTGATTTGAAGGGGCGCGACTTCAGTCGCGCCGTTGCCGATCCTGGTGTATTGTCATCCCGAGCGGAAGAGGACGATTCGCTTGCGAATCGTCCTCTGAAGTCGAGGGATCTGCTTTCTACCGAAACCAGCATCGGTGAGGGCGGACCGAATTACTCAGATACGGAAATCGGGGCGGCAAACAACGGGTTCCTCAACTACGCAGGACAATCCACTAGCGGATCGTCCTCCTCCGCTCGGAATGACAAACACGAAAGCACCGAGGCCAAGCTTGCCGCTATCGGCGTGCACATCTCGCGCTTCGTCACCTCGCACGGCTTCGCGCTGAACGTCAACACCGATCTCAGCTACTTCAACCTGATCATCCCATGCGGTATCACCGCGAAGCCCGTCACTTCGATGCAGCGCGAACTCGGCCGCGAACTCGATCTCAACGCCGTCGCGGAATCCATCTCGCGCAACTTCGGCGCCGTCTTCCAGAGCCAGATGCTATGGGTCGATACTCTCGACGCCCTGCTCGGAAGGTCGATTGGCGTGCCAGTCAACCCCCCCGAGGAGCTCCGCCAGATTCAAGCAGACGACACATACCGCACGTAGGCAAGTTACGGAATAAACACAATGCGTCGATCTTCCCTCCGGTTCCACTCCGCTTCGACATCGGCCAGCGGGACTTTCTTCGTCTCCAATTTCAACGCACCTCGCGCAGCATGTTCAAAGACCTGGGGCAGCGCCTCGAAGATTGCCTGCTTGGGAACGCTTCCGCCACCGGCTCCATAGATTTCAAGCCCGGAACTGCGCAAAGCTGCGCTGGGCAGGGAAATCGAAGGTCCGGCCATCGAGCCAATTTCGATCAGCCGTGTCGTGTGCGGTTCGGCGGCAAGATCGTGGCCCGTCAGCGCCTCAACCAGGGCTTCGGTTGGCGCGCCCCAGAGATAGTCGAGGACAATATCAATTCCATCCTTGGCCACCGCGGCAAATGCTTCGACAAGACTCTTTGCTGGTTCGTCGATTCGAATGGTAACGTCAGCGCCCAGCGATTTTGCCGTTTCCAACTGCTCTGGATTTCTTCCTGCCGCAATTACGCGTCCAGCGCCCAGCAGCTTTGCAATTTGCACCGCAAGCTTGCCAGCAGCTCCCGTCGCGCCGAGCACGAGAACGGTTTCGCCGGGCTTCAACTGCGCCCGCCACTTCAATGGCAGCCACGACGACACGGCCGGATTCGGCAATGCCGCTGCCGTCGCATCGTCCAGTACGTCGGGAAGCGGAAAGCAGAAAGCGCGCGGCGCAACGGTTCTCTCGGCCATCGTTCCAAAAGGACGCCGGCAGCCTCCGAAAAACACGCGCTCGCCGGTTTCGAGCGTGCCCACGCCATCCACTCCGCACACCGCGGGCAGCTCGCGATGGCTGGCGTAGTGCTTGCCGCTGGCCATGCCTTTGTCGATGTTCTTGAGCGACGCGGCGAGGACTTTTACCAGCACTTCACCATCCTGAGCGACTGGGTCTTCAAACTGGTCATAACGCGGAGGGGAACCGAATTGGTGCAAAACGGCGGCGTGCATAGGAAGTCCCTTGATTGCGGACTCGACGACCGAACCCAGAATATCAGCCCGGGCAGCGAGAAAATCAGACAGTGCGACCCCCTGAAGTTCTGGGCAAAATAAATACTGCGAGAAAACCTTCGGCGTGACCGAAGTTACCGTTGCCCAGCGAAGGTTTGATCGCGAACAGGCGCCATGCCTACATAATTGCTGCATGCGCGATCGGACACCATGCGTTTGCGACCGGCTTAGAAACAGGTTCCTCCGCATCATCGTTTCCTGCATCATGCTCGGTCCTGCACTGGCCCTTGCCGCCCAGGACTCTAGTCCCTCCGACCTGAATTTCAGTCTCCTCCAGGCAATCGCAAACCGCGACGTGGCTGCCCTTCACCGCTTGGTCTCCGAGGGAGCGAACATCGATGCCAGAAATTCGAATGGCGAAACACCGCTGATGGCAGCCGCGGAAAACTCAAATGTGGAGGCGCTAAAGTTTCTGCTGGAAAAGGGGGCAAACGTTGCGGCGCAGGACAATCAGCATGAGACGGCTCTTATCCACGCCGCGAGGGCCTTTGATCCGGAAGTGCTCGAAATTTTGCTTCCGAAAGTTTCTGACTATAAGGAAAAGAACAAAGCACTGATCCGCGCTGCGGCAGGTGGGCCGGTGGTCGTACGGCTGCCGGATTCGGAAGCGGGCAGGTCGGATGCAAGCCCGGCAAGTGAAGCCGCTGAGCTGCCCTGGGTTCGCTCTGTCAGGCTGCTGCTCGATAGTGGCGCCGACATCGAAGCGAGAGACGAAGAAGGCACCACCCCGCTGTTACAGGCCGCAATTTATGCGCAAACTGAAATTTTTGAATTTCTGCTAAAGCGAGGAGCCAACATCGGGGCACGCGATAAGCGCGGATCGACAGCCCTTATGGATGCAGCCTGCAATTGCGCCGAGGCCACGATGAACAGCGCCTATGACATCGTGAAGATCCTGCTCGACCTTGGCGTGGATGTGAACGCCCGCGATCACGACGGGCGAACCGCGCTTATGGTTGCCTCGGGAATGGTGGGAGACGTTTCTGTTTACCAGTTGTTGCTAAACCGCGGGGCGAATCCGCTTTTAAAAGACAATAAGGGTGAAACCGCCCTGAAGATAGCCCTGCAGGGCCGGCGAGACGATAAGATTCAGTTGGTGAAACAGGCCATCGCCCGAGCTCGTTGAATCGGTCCGGACTTGAGCTTCCCGCTTCCCGCCTAGCGTAGCCACGCCATCTCGCGATACCATCAATACATCGCGCCTCTCGCGCTGCATCCATGCCCAACAAGAAAACGAAGTCCAAAGTGAACTCGAACGGCAACCGCCCGCGCAACGGTTCGAAGGCCCCACTTCTCGCAAAGAACGCGAGACCCTTCGGCTCCGCTCAGGGCAAGAATGGGGCACCCAAACACGTAGGGGCGGACGCATTCGTCCGCCCAACCGAGGCAGAAGGCCAGTCGAACTCCGCTCGACCGGACGGACGAGGGCGTCCGTCCCCACACGAGCATCTCCGCACCTACTCCATCCCCGACACCCGCCTCGAGCACCCGAACTACACCGTCAAACAGGTAATCGGGGGTAAAAACAAAAACGATAAAGAAGGTGCCGAGCACGTCCGCTACGAAGTCGAAGGCGATCTCGACGCGCCCGTTCCTCCGATTCGTGACTCCAAATATCTCAGCCAGCAGCAGGCGACCGAGATTTACCGCTACATGCTGCTCAACCGCAAAATGGAGACCGCGCTCGAAAATCTCTACAAGCAGGGCAAAGTGGTTGGCGGAGTTTATTTCGGCCTTGGCCAGGAGGCCTGCTCCTGCGCCTCCGCCTACGCGCTCGACAAAGACGACTGGTTCGCGCCCATGATTCGCAATCAGGGCTCGCTTCTCGTGCGCG
>JASHTD010000136.1 GCA_030040725.1 Candidatus Sulfotelmatobacter sp.
GAATCGCGGAGAATCCGGATGCGGCCTATGCGGCTCTGGATGCGGCTGAGAACACCGCCAGAATGTTGTGGCGCGCTCTCGACGGAATTGAGGCGGCGAGAACGGCTTACGCCGCCTAGGCGATCGCGTCGCAAAGGAAGAGTTAGCCAATGGTGCCTGGAATCTTTAAGGCATCGTTGGCTGTTTTTGTATTTGCGTCTTAGACCCGGCTCCAACTTTTGCTTTTGAAAGGTCACCTGAGAATGGCGAAGTCCATCCCTATCGGTGCGCGCGGCGAAGCGCAGGAGGCGGTCGAGTTTAAGCACACGCTAACGGCGCATCATCCCGACCTGCCGCCGGTCTATTCCACTCCTGACATGATTCGCCTGATGGAGACGGCGGCATTTCACGCCCTTCACCCTTACTGCGGACGCGACGAAATCACAGTAGGCACTTCAATCAACATTGAGCACCGCGCCGCCAGCGGCATTGGCGCGCAGATCAAAGCCGAGGCGGTGCTGGAATCGTTCGATGGTCGTTTCTACACTTTGCGCGTGACCGCGAGAGATGATGCTCAGGAAATCGGCCGAGGCACCGTCGGCCGAGCGGTGGTTAACCTCCGCCAGTTCGTCGAAAAGATGAAGAAGCAACCCCTCTAACCGCATCCAAGCCGTTAGTATGAAAAGTTTGGAGCAGGCGAGAAAAGCAGAAGCCCTTCGCGCACTGCACACCAGCGGCGACATGCTGCTTCTCCCCAACGTATGGGACGTTGCTGGCGCGCGTATCGTCGAGGAAGCTGGGTTCCCGGCCATCGCGACCACGAGCGCTGGGATAGCATTTTCAGCAGGCTATCCTGATGGGCAGAAGATATCCCGTGAAGAGATGCTCGCGGTGGTGGCCCGGATCGCAGGTACCGTCAGCGTGCCCGTAACGGCGGATGTTGAGTCCGGATACGGCTCCTCCCCGGAAGAGACCGAGCGCACTGCTAGAGCCGTGATCGAAGCAGGCGCCGTGGGCATGAATCTTGAGGACTCTCCGGGCGATGCCGGGCGTCTGCTGGCAAATCTATCGGCACAGCTTGAGAAGATTCGTGCCGTGCGCGAGGCCGCGGCCGGATTGAGAGTGCCGATTGTGCTGAACGCTCGTACCGATGTCTACTTACTGCAGGTCGGAGAACCTGCGACTCGCTACGACGAAACGCTTCGCAGGTTGAGCGCCTATCGCGACACAGGAGCCGACTGCGTATTTGTTCCCGGCCTGAGCGATCGAGCAACCATCGGGCGCTTAGTCGCGGATTTGCACTGCCCGGTGAATATTCTCGCCGGGCCGGGTTCGCTTCCGATTGCTGAGTTAAGAGAGCTGGGGGTTGCCCGGGTGAGCCTCGGTTCCGGCCCCATGCGGGCCGCGCTGGGCCTGCTCCGTCGCGTGGCAGACGAATTGAAGAATCGTGGTACATATCCCGGGCTGGAGGATGCGCCCTCATACGCGGAAGTGAATCGCCTGCTGGAAAAGCCCGGGATATCTTGATTCTCGAGTAGCCTGACAAAGAATGGTCAGTGGCTACATCACGTGTTTTTCAGCGGCGACTGGAGTGCCCGGCATGACGCCGAGGTTTTTTGAAGGCAACAAAATAATACTCAGGAGGAAAGATGATCAGCGGTGCGCACATCGTTATCTACAGCAAGAACGCCGAAGCGGACCGGGCTTTCTTTCGCGACGTCCTGAAGTTTGATTCAGTCGATGCCGGCCACGGCTGGCTGATTTTCGCCATCCCTCCCGCAGAGGCCGCCTTTCACGATTCCGAAAACAACGGTCGTCACGAACTTTACTTCATGTGCGACGACATCGGGGCAACCCTCAAAGATCTCAAGTCGAAAAATGTGAAGGTGTCGGAGGTTGCCCAACAGCGATGGGGAAAGCTTTCCAGCCTTACGCTGCCCGGCGGGGGAAAAGTCGGCATCTATCAGCCGAGTCATGCAAGCCCGCTGAAGCCTGAGAAGTAAACGTCTCCACGCTCCATGCCCTCCACCACGATTGGCGTCATTTCCGACACGCACGGGTTATTGCGCCCAGGAGTAATCGAGGCTCTCTGCGGAGCGGAGCACATTATTCATGCTGGAGATGTTGGAGCGCCTGGGATTCTTGAAACGCTCTCCGGAATCGCTCCCGTCACGGCTGTGCGAGGCAACATCGACAAAAGCGCATGGGCGCAGAAGTTGCCGGAGACTGAAGTGGTTGAGATTGGCGGCATTTCAATTTACGTACTGCACGATCTGGAGAAGCTGGACCTGAATCCGAGGGCTGCAGGATTCAAGGTTGTAATTTCCGGTCACAGCCACACTCCCAAGCAAGAGATGCGCGATGGCGTGCTTTATTTCAACCCCGGCGGCGCTGGGCCGCGAAGATTTAAACTGCCTGTCACGGTTGGCAGGCTCATTATCGAGCCGGACCAAGTGTGGGCGGAGATCATCACGCCAGACCTGTTGAAGGAAACCAAGTAGTTCTGAAAGCCGCGATCCCGCCGTGATTTTAAGGGTATTCGTTATGGGACCGTTTTACAATCGCAAGCACTCGTTTCATGTCCATTCAGTTTAACGTCGACTCTTGCCGTGGGGCTGCCCGTGCCGGCCGTCTGATCACGCCGCATGGCGAGATTGAAACGCCTGTATTTATGCCGGTTGGCACGGCCGCGACCGTCAAAGCGATTCCGCAAGACATCCTCGAAGAGCTTGGGGTGCAGGTTCTTCTCGGCAACACTTATCACTTGTATCTTCG